>JAFXUP010000166.1 GCA_017524905.1 Acholeplasmatales bacterium
ACAATTACAATTTGCTTTAATATTTATTAAAAACCAAGGAAATATTAAAATGATTGAAAAGCAATTAAATATTTCTTATCCTACAGTTAAAAAGAATTTAGATGAATTATGCTTAAGCTTAGGCTTTAAGGCTTTTAAAATAGATAATGATGTAAAACCTTCAAGAGAATCAGTAAAAGAAAAATTAAAAAATGGAGAAATTACTTTTGAAGAAGCTGAAGATATGCTAGGAGGTTTATAATATGAAAAAAGAATATATTAAAAATTTAGAAAAAGCATTAAATGAATATAATGTAGAAAATAGAAAAGATATATTAAAAAAATATATTAAAAGATATGAATTTGGTTTAGAATCAGGAATGTCAGAAGAAGAAATAGAAAAAAAGCTTGGAGACCCAATTGAAATAGCTAAAAAGCTTGCAGATATAATAGATGCAACATTTGATGAAAAAAAGGATTATGATGCCAAAATAGTTATTTCAACAGAGGAATTAGATTTAATTCCATCAAAAGATGATAAGGTTCATGTTGAATTAGAAGAATTAGATCCTAATGATTATTTAATTGATAAGGATGATAATCATCTTTTAATTAAAAGAAGTAAAAATAATTATTTTGGAACCCAAATTAAAGGAAAAATTAGTGTTGAAATACCTAAATTCATTATTTTAAAGAATTTAGAAATTGCATCTATTTCATCAGATATTAAAGCTGATACATTAAAATCAGAAAAAGCTTATATTCATTCTAATACAGGAGATCTTTTAGTTGATTCATTGCTAGTTGATGATTTAACTATTAAAACTGTATCAGGAGATATTAAATCAAATAATATAAAAGCTAAAAAAATTAAAATTGATACAGTATCAGGTGATATTGAAATAGATTCATTAATTGCTGATGAGCTTGAGATCGCAACAATTTCAGGTGATGTTAATATTAAATCAGCTTATGTTGGTAAGGTAACATCTAATTCTGTATCAGGTGATGTATTAATTAATGGAGAGCCTGTAGGATTAAATGTTAAAAATTCAATTAAAAATACTTTTAATAAAATAAAGAAGGTGTTTACTAATGACAAATAAGATTAATTGGAAACAAAGAATATCTTTAGCTACACCATTTATATGCTTAATTATATTTTTAACAGTTGGTTATTTAAAAAATATTTGGTCTCCAACTTGGGTTATATTTTTTGCAATACCTGTTGTACCAATGTTATTAGATATAGATGATATGAGAATGTTTTATCCAATAACTATTTTGGGAGCCTACATAGCTATAGGCTTAACTATAGGCTATTGGCATCCAGCATGGATATTATTTTTAACAATTCCAGTATTTTATATATTAGTTCCTAAAAAGCCTTTTAAGAAAAACACTTTTAGAATAGAATGAATTATTAAATCTCAAGCTTAAAAACTTGAGATTTTTTTTATCTATTTATGGCATATTGGCTTTTTTTAAAATTTATTGATATAATATTAATAAGGGATAAATTTTAAAGCGTTTTGAAAAAGTTCATATTTTAATATATTTATTATTTAAAAATAATAACTAAATTTTTAAATTAGCTATTTTAAAAATAATTATATATTAATAAATGTTAAAAATGAGGAGGCATAAAATATGAAAAGAAAAATTTCATTATTTATATTGTTCTTTTTTATGATTTTTTTAGCATCTTGTGAATTTTTAAAAGATAGTAAAAATGATAATACTAATATAGAAAATAATAAAGACAATCCTAGTGATGTTATTATAGTTGATGAAGGATATAATGTTAAATTTAATTCAGAACATGGTAATGTTCCAAATGATTTAATTAATGTAATTAAATTACCTAGCATATTACCAGAATTAGAATGTGATGGATTTAACTTTTTAGGTTGGTCATATAGTAATTTAGAAACTATTTTAGCAAATCCTAATGATAAATTAGATAAAAATATTAATTTATATGCTATATGGGAAGAAAAAAGTTATAAAATAACATTTGATTCTAATGGTCATGGAGAGGTTTTGAGTGAATTAAATAAACAAACTAAATTACCAGATGTATTACCAGAATTAGAATGTGAAGGCTTTAATTTTTTAGGTTGGTCTAAATCTAAAGATAAATTATTATATGTTGAAGCCAATGAAATTATTAATTCTGATATTACATTATATGCAGTATGGGAAGAAAATCTTGAAGATGAATTATTTAATATAAATTATTTTGTATATGGTCATGGAGAAGCACCAGATGCAACAATTGGTGTTAAAAATATTCCTTTAGAATTACCTATATTAGAAGATGAAGGTTATATATTTTTAGGATGGACAAAGGATTTGGCAACATCTGAAATTGTAATTCCTGGTGAAGAAATTAATTCAGATATTAGATTATATGCTTTATGGAAATTAAAAACATATTCAATTACCTTTGATACAAGAAATCATGGAGAGGCTCCATCTAAAATTACATCAGTAAATTCATTACCTGACCCACTTCCTCGTTTAACATATGAAGGAAGTAAATTCTTAGGTTGGACAATTAACCCAGTAACTGATGTTTTAATTGATGCAGGAACTTTAATATCATCAAATATTAAATTGTATGCAGTATGGGAAGAAATTGATTATAATATTGAATTTAATTCTAATGGTCATGGAAATAATTTAGAAAATGTTAAAAATGCTTATTTACCAAATCCATTACCAAATTTAGAATGTGAAGGCTTTGAATTTTTAGGCTGGGCAAAAGATAAAGAAGGTCAAGTTTCTGCAAAGCCTGGTGAAAGAATAAAAGCTGATATTACATTATATGCTATGTGGAAAGAAAAAACATATAGAATAATTTATCATAATAATGGAAAAGGAGATACTCCAAAAGAGGTAGCAAATGTTACTGCTTTACCAGATGCTTTACCTACTATGGAATGTGAAGGTTATGAATTTAAAGGTTGGAGCTTAAGTGCTAATTCAACTCTATTAGTAGCATCTGGTACTAAAATTAATTCTAATGTTGATTTATATGGTGTATGGGAATTAATTACCTATAAGGTTTCATATGAGGCAAATGGATATGGTGATGCACCTAATGATACATTAAATGTTATAGCATTACCTAATCCTCTTCCTAAAATTAATGATACAGTAGATCATGCATTTAAAGGATGGGCTTTAAGTCCTAATTCATTAGTTTTAGTAGAAGCAGGAAAGCCTATTTCAAATAATACAATATTATATGCTGTTTGGGTTGAAAAGGAAGCTACTATCGAGTCTGTTATAATGAAGGATGATTCTAAATCTTATATTGAAAATAATATATTAGATATTAATGATTTAGATAAGGAGCTTTCTAAAATAGTATTTGAAGTAACATATTCAAATGATATGACCTTTGAAATAAAAGCTTCAAAAGAATTACTTTCAAGTGCGGATTATGAAGGTATTAAAAAGCCTGGAAAATATTTAATTACATTTAATATATTTGATAATTTAAAAGAATGTGTAATAGATACAGATTATTATTGGGATATATCATATTATGTTAGAGGTGATTTTTATTATAAAGAAACTAAATGTATTGATGGAACTGATGCAACAAAACCTATAAACCCTAATGATTATTTAGATGAATCAAATACTTTGTGGACATTTGAAAAGTGGAGCGAAGATGGTAAAGATGTTCATAGTAATTTAATTATCAACGCAATCTATAGAAAGGCAAATTTATTTGATTATTCAGTTGTAATTAATTCATCAAGTGAAGCTATAATATCATTTGAGTATGAAAAAAATGATGTAGAAGGATTTGAAATAAGAATTATAGATAATGAATCTAAAGCCATAGTTGATATATTTGATGGATTAAGTGATAACTATACAATTTCTAACTTAGAAGCTAATAAGACATATAAAGTTACAGGTTCATATAATATTAAATATAATGATAACCTTTATAAGGAAAATATAGATGAAAGTATCTTTGAAACTAAATTAGCTAAAGAATTAGAAAATATAGAATATCAAATTGATACAAGATGTATATCAAGTAAATCTATAAGCTTAGATGTAAGCCAATATGCAGAGGAAGCACCAGAAGGCTATCAATTATCTAAAGTATATTTAATGAATACTATAACAGGTAAAATGGTTGGTGAATTTAATTATACTGAAGAGGATAGCTTAGCATATTTTGATAATTTAGATCCTGATACAGAATATCAAACAATATTCTATTATGATAAGATTAATTCAAATGATAATTTAATGAATTCTAAATTATTAAGAAGTGCTATATCTTATGAATTAAAATATAATAAAGAGTATGGATTCTGTTTTATGGGCTTTAGAGTCTATACATCAAGTGCTAATGAAGAAGATTTAAGAGAAGTTAAATTAGTATATAATGATCCTCAAAGAGGTAAAAAGGTATTATATAGATATTATGTAACTAAAGGAGAAAGCGTTTATTATAGAACTCATGAATATTCAAATCCATTTACATTTGCTTTACCTCTTATCTATAGAGATTATTACGCATTTGGTGATTATTCAGAATTAAAAAATATTACTGAAGATAAAGAAGTTGAAGTATATCTTTTAAGAAAAAGATGGTCTGAAGGAAGAATAAATAAGCATACTGTAATATTTGTTGGCTATACAGATGAAACCAGATGGGAAGAAAATCAATATATTATAAGTGTTCTTGAGGTAGAAGATGGTGCCTCAATTACACCACCTACTAATTTAGTAGATTATGATGCTTATTTACCAGATGAAACTGACAATTATTATTATGAAGCATCTTGGGAATATTGGAGATATTATTATTGTAATATTGATTTTTCAAATGTTAAAGAATCAGGGGTTCTATATTCATATCCTCAACCAGTTTCTAAAAAAACAGTAACAGTTTATGAAGAACCAGAACTAGATACTAGGGTATCGAAATATTATCCATTATTAGTTGTTGGCTCAGATTATGTATTTGTCTATCCAACTTTTAAGAGTAGTAGTGCTATTTTAAATAGAGGAAATGATGCTGCACAAAATGGTCTAACTGTCTATTTAACTAAGGGAGCATTGAATTCTAATACAACAAAAATTGAATCAAGATATATGAATTCTTATCCAAAATGTTATATTATCGACAATTTGGATAGTTCAAAATATGTTGCACACATAGTTTACGAATATGATACTAATGATGGTACAGGAATCCATACAATGCATTATGCAATTCCTTTTGCATTAGAAGAAAGATCTTACAATACTAATGTAAGTGGTTCGAGTCCAAATTATCATACGATAGATGTTATTAATTCTGATTATTCAGAAACAAATGGATTTGTTATAATACCAAGTAATCTAAATGGTAAAGAATCTGCCTATTATTACTATTATAATGATAGTACTGATGAAGAAAAATCTTATCAACGGTTATATACAAATCAAGAATACAAACTATATACTTTTGATCTTGAAAATTCTTTATGTGTCTATAAAAAAGTAGATGGAGAAGAAAGAATATTTATAATGGATGATTGTGTATCAACTGATTCAACAAAAAATGTTGTTTCTAAAGAATATCAAACTATAACTACAATGGATGGAATAAAACCAACTTCATTTATATTTGATGTTCCATGTGAAAAGCATACTTTGACATACACAATAGGATCAGTTAAGACAACTAAAATATATTATTGGGCTTTGGATAATGACGAAATGGATTTTAGCTTATATCGTTTAAGGATTGGTAATTATACTGAACAAATTGATATTGGACCAATAAATCTTAATATTTATGTACATAACAGAGAATTTGCAAATGATCCTGATAGACATGAGCAATACAATTTTAGTTTTGAATTTGATTCTGAGCTTGAGTGCTATGTTTGTGTTGGAATAAATAATGTTAGTATTGGCGGTCTTTATTGGGGAGATGAATATAGATTATATCAATTGTATCAAGCCTTTTTCCACTCTGATCCTGGAATAAGTTATAGTATTCAAATTGATAATTATTATAATGGATATAACTATCACTCTATTTATGTATCAGATAATGTTACAGCTAATAATGATGCAAGACATAATGCAAATGAATCATATATTTATTATTATCCATATAAAACAACGCAATTTGATAATTAAATATATATAAAAAATACCACTTAGGCATTTCATTTAAGCTTAAGTGGTATTTTAATTATCTTTTTCTTCCAAGTCCTACTTTATTGTAAACTTTAGCAATCTTTTTATTTGCTAAATAATTAGCATAATCTCTTCCTTCATCTAAAACCTCATCAAGATATTTAGAATTAATTATTTCATTATATCTTTCTTGAATTGGTCTTAATTCAGCTTCAACAGCATTGGCAACATCCTCTTTAAATGTTGCATAATTAGAATCCTTATATTTTTCTTCTAATTCAGTAATAGAAGAACCAGTAATACATGATAGGATAGTTAATAAATTTGAAATACCAGGTTTATTAACCTCATCATATTTAACCTTCATATCTAAATCAGTTACGGCTGATTTTATTTTTTTCTTTGCAACATTAATATCATCAAGTAAAGCAATATAAGCTTTTGGATTTGGATCAGATTTACTCATTTTCTTTGTTGGTTCAGCAAGTGACATAATCTTTGCACCATCTTTTGCAATGTAAGGTTTTGGAACTTTAAATGTTTCACCAAATTTATTATTAAATCTTTCTGCTAAATCTCTTGTTAATTCTAAATGTTGTTTTTGATCTTGTCCTACAGGTACTACATCTGTATCATATAATAATATATCTGCAGCCATTAATGCTGGATAAGTTAAAAGACCTGCAGATACACCTTGTACTTGCTTTTCTTTTTTATCCTTATATTGTGTCATTCTTTCTAATTCACCAATATAAGAAGTACATTCTAATACCCAACCTAGCTGATTGTGAGCTGGAACCTCTGATTGAATAAAAATATGAACCTTTTTAGGATTTAAGCCACAAGCTAAATATAAAGCAACTAAAGATTTGATATTTTTTCTTAGCTTTTCTTTTTCTTGTGGGACTGTTATTGCATGACAGTCGGCAACGAAAACTAAGAAATCATCAAATTCAGGATTATCCTGTAATTTAACAAAATTCTTTAATGCTCCTAAATAATTTCCAAGTGTAATATTACCACTTGGTTGAATACCTGATAAAAATCTCATAATAAAAATCCTCCTATAATAAATAAAAAAAGTCCTAAAAAAGTATTAATAACTTTTAAGGACGAAATATTTTTTCCGCGGTGCCACCTTAATTCTAGATATAACTAGCGCTTATATTAAATTTAAGATAACCCAATTCCTAAATGAGCTTTCTTGATGCTTTCACTATCCATCAATCGCTATATTTGAAGTAATCATTTAGTACTAAAAACATTATAGCAAAAGAAGAAGTTATATTCAATATTTAGAATAAAATATGTTAATTATTCAAAAATTCTATATTTTGCCAAATATTAAATATATCATATAAGATGAAAACGTTTTAAGACGCTTTTTTTGAATATTTTTCAATAAAAAACACATTTTTTAAAATATTTTTCAAAAAAGTAAAGTTGGTTTTACATCATATTGAAGAAAAAATAGCAAAAATCTAAATAAAGCAAATTTTATTTGAAAAAAATGCAAAAAAAATTAAAAAAATTTCAAAATATGCTTGTAAAATAAGTACGAAAACGATATAATGTATTCATAAATTTCACAAAAGGAGAGGATTTTATATGAAATTTAAAAAATTAGGAATTTTAGGATTGGCTTTTGCGGCTGCATTAACTGTAGCATCATGTAATGATGATAAAAAGCCATCAAATCCAGTTGATCCAACTCCAGTTACACCTGTAGACGATGAAATCAAAGACTATAGAGCATATGTTCTAGCTGATTTAAAGTTTGATTTCGATAACGTTGAAGATGCTAAGGAAGATTTGGATGATGGCGTTTATAATAAGGCTAAGGCTGCATATGACGCTGGTGTTGCTGCTATTAACAAAGGTACAACTGTAGCAGCAGTTAAGAAAGCATATGATGATGCTGTTAAAGCAATTTTAGCTACTATTCCAGCTGCTAACGGTGCTTACGACTTTACTGGTTTATCAACAGCAGAAAGAACTAAGTTAACTGCATTAGTTGAAAAGTATGCTGTAGCTACTGGCTTAACAGGCCTTACACTTTATGAAACAGGTGGTTATCAATTAATTAACCCACGTGTTACATTAGGTACTGAAAACTATATTTTATCATATGGCTTCGGTACTTTAGCTGAAGGTTCAATTAATGGTGATTTAGATACTGAACCAAATGCTGCATGGAAACAATATTACCATACATATGAATCAAGTGACCCTCAAACTGCTAACTATTGGAATGACAAGGGTGCACAAGTTGGTGATATCTATGGTTATTTCAATGCATCTTTATTCACTACATTCATGAATGATACAAAAGATTCATATAAGTGGGTTGGTGAATTATCAAAGGATGATAGACCACAACCAGTTGGTGAAGTTAATAGTAAAGGTCAAGCTAAGACTTGGAGAGTAAAAATTAAAACTGGTGCTGATGGATTAAAATATAATACATTATCATCAAAGGCTGATAGAGCTAATTTCAATGGTAGAGATGTAGTTGCTGAAGACTACTTAACTCCATATAAGGTTCAATTAACTCAATCTAACAGTTTATATCGTGGTGGCGAATATGCTGGTAAGACTGGTAATAAGATTGTTGGTTTAACTGAATATTATAATGCTACAAAAGATACTCAAACATTATGGGATGAAACATTATGGAATAGATTAGTTGGCGACAATTTAAAAGTTTATCAAGAAGGTAGCGATTGGTATTTCCAATGGACAAATACAACTGCTACTAATGCATTCTATGCAATGTATTATATTGCTTCTTCAATGTATTCACCAATTCCTCTTGACTTTATCAGTGCTGTTGGTGTAACATCTTTATTTGGATACAATAGTGATAAAACTTATACTCCAGTTGATAACTCATTATCTCTTGGTGCATACACATTAGAATCATGGGAAACTGATAAGGCTATCGTATATAAGAAGAATCCTAACTATGTATTTGCATCAAGCAAATATAGCATTAAGGGTGTTCATATTGCGGTTTTATCTGGTATTACTACTGATGAAGATTTAGCTGTTAAGGAATTCTTAGCTGGTAAATTAGATGCTTGTGGAATTACACAAAACTATTTAAAGGATTATAAGAATGACCCTAGAGCTCATTTCTATGGTTCAGGTTCTAACTTCAAATTAAACATGAATACTGCAAGTGCTGATACTTGGGAATACTATTTCGGTGAAAATGGTGTTGTAAGTCAATCTGCTAAGGCTGATTATTGGAATGTAGAACCAGCAATGAGTAACATGCATTTCGTTAGAGCATTAAGCTATGCTTTAAATAGAAAAGGAATTGCTGATGCACATGCTGCTGTACCTTCATTCTCTTACTTAGGTGGAGTTTATATGTCTGACCCTGAAAATGGTGAATTCTATAATTCTACTGATGAACATAAGGAAGCAATCGAATACTTCGTAGATGATACTGATGGTTATGGTTATTCATTAGAGCTTGCTCGTGATTATTTCAAGTGGGCATTACAAGAATTAGAAGCAGAAGGCGCTTATAAGAGAGGTACTAAGGAAAATCCTACAGTTATCACTCTTGATTTAGCTTGGATGTATGCTAACCAAGAAAAGACATACCATGCTGAAGTTTGTGAATGCTTAGAAGAAGCATTTAATGATGAATCAGTTTCTGGTGGATGCTATAAGTTAGAATTCACATTCTGGGCTGGTACAGTTTATACTGATGTATATTTTGATAAGTTAATGACTGGTAATTTCGATTTAGGATTTGGTTCTATTTCTGGTAACTCATATGATATTCTTGATTATTTAATGGTATTATCAGCTGACCAAACATTATCTGGTGGATTTACTTTAAACTGGGGTCCTAAGACAGATGATCCTGATCAATATTTCCTAATCTATGATGGTGTAAAGTGGTCATTCGATGCTTTAGTATCAGCTGCAAATCAAATTACATTAGTAGATGATGGTGTAATTGCTCCAACATATGAATTAGTAGGCGCAAAGAATTTCACAACAAATGCTGATGGTACTGTAACTGTTGAAGCTACATTATCAACATTTGAAGGTGTAACTGCTGAAGTAACTAATGTTGTTGCGTTTGGTTATGAAGGCGAACAAAAGAGCGAAAATTATAAAGAAGAAACAGTTTTAGATGCTACAAAGTCAAATTTAGTTGTTACTGATAATGCTGATGGTACTAAGACTGTAAAGGTTACTGTATCTGCTGATTTATTCGCTAAGTACACTCAAACAGCTTATAAGACTCAAGGCAATCTTGCTATGGATTTCTATATCACTCTTACTGGTGAAGTTGATGGAGTTGATTTAGGTGCTAATACATATACAACATTAGAATTTGCACCAGCTGCTGCATAAGAAGAAAACATAAAGTATTAAAAATATCCAAAAAATATTTAATAACTAAAGCAATTAGGGAGGTTTGCTCTAATTGCTTTTGTTAACTTTAAACAGAAGGGATTATCATATGGGAAAATATGTACTAAAAAGAGTGGTTTTAGCCATGGTAACATTATTTATTATCATGTCTTTAACCTTTATATTGATCAAACTTTTACCTTTTCAAAAACCCATAGGACAAGTTAGTGCTCAATTTGCTTACTATCAAGATCAAGTAAGATTGGGCTTTGTTATTAGATTTGATCATCCCGTAGAAGGTTACGGGGATATGCTATTTCATTACCAATATAGCAATTTAGATTATTATTATTACCAAGTTCCAGTAATGCAACAATATTTTTCTTGGTTAAAAAATATTTTTACACAATGGGACTGGGGTACTTCAACATTTATTTCACCAAACGTTGATTCAATGGTTATTATTGGTGAAAGATTAATTGTAAGTATGAGAATTAACATTATATCTGTTATAGTATCAGTGCCTGTAGGTATTGCACTTGGTATTTGGGCAGCATTAAAGAAGAATAAGCCAACAGACCATATCATTTCTACTTTAGTAATGATATTTATTTCTGTTCCAAGCTTTATTTTAATTACATTCTTAATGCTAATGTTATGTTATAATAATCAAGTTTTACCTTCACAATGGCCTTCAACTTCAGCTTCAACAGGAACAAAAATAGCAGCTTATGTTATTCCTGTTTTCTGCTTATCTTTTGGTTCAATTTGTGGTTACACAAGATATACAAGAGCAGAACTTTGCGAAGTTATGTCAAGTGATTATTTACTTTTAGCTAGAACAAAAGGTTTGACTAAGCGTCAAGCTATTTTAAGACATGCATTGAGAAATGCGATGGTACCAATCGTTCCATCTATTTTAGCTGAATTTATTGGAATTTTAGGTGGTTCAATGATTCTTGAACAATTATATGGTATTCCAGGTATTGGTAAATTATATGTTACAGCTTTAAGCCAAAGTGACTATAATGTTTTATTCGTTGATATGGCTGTATTTACAACAATAAGCTTACTTACTGGTGTTGTTCTTGACTTATCATATGGATTCATCGATCCAAGAATTAGAATGGGGGCGAAAAAATAATGGATAATAAAGATTTAAATTTTGATTTTGAAATTAAAAAAGAAGATTTTGCCTTCGTTCAACAAGATAAGAAGATTTCTGATAAAAAGTTAGATACTAAACCTACTACATTTGCTAAAGATGCATTTAAGAGATTTTGTAAAAATAAATCAAGTGTTGCTGGTGCAATTATTTTAGGTATATTAATTTTATTAGCTTTATTTGTTCCTTGGATTTCAAGTTCAAATATTACAAGAACAAGCTTAGATGAAAGATTCTTAGCTCCAAAATTATTTAGTTCTGGAACTGGTTTTTGGGATGGAACAGTAACTAAGAAGAATATTGTTTATGATGTAGAATCAGAAACACCTGCTGATTATATTAAAGAAGCAGTATCTAATTTAGTAGTTGATAAAGAACCAACTATTGTTAACTCTGCATCAAAATACGGAAAAGGCGGATATCTTGCCTTCTTAAATGAAAACTTATATTGTGATTATAGTAATCCAAAATTAGATTATAATTTATTTACTAAAGATTTATATTTCTATTATGGAACTACATTTAAGTCAACTGATAATTCTATAATGACAATTAAATTTTTAGAAGATATTTATCCTGATACTGTAGCTGCAGAATTATCTGGATATGTTCTTTATGATGAAGATAAAAAATTACAATTATTTGATTGGACAAGCAGCAAAAATGATATTACTGTAAATATTAGCGAATTAATGCTTAATGCTGGTTTAACAGAACTTGCAGATGCAAAGGTATATTTATCTTTAAAGGCTGGTAATAATTCAGCAAGCTCAGTTATTTTTGATTCAATCAAATTTACAACTGATGGTGAAAATAAAGAATTCTTAGAAAATATGTCATTCGCTGATGGTAACGAAATGGCTCTTCGTTATTATAAGGATGAAGATAAGAAGATCTTTACAGATAATTATTGGCAATCAACAGGCCAAAAGAATGCCTATAAGGTTAAGGTATATTATTGTTCATTTAAATATGATACATATGAAGCTGCTTATGGCTATCAAGATGTAACAGTATCTAAATCTACATTACAATCATACATTGATAATGGTTGGTGTACATATGATTATACTGTTGGTCCTTCTTCATTTAAGATTTTAGATGAAAAGAACTGTCCTATTTCTGAAGTTTATGAACAAAAATTAAATACTAAAACTGGAAAATTACTTGAAGTATATACACATCAATATAAATATAGAGCATTAGGATATGATAGTATGCCTAAGTTCTTGTTTGGTACTGATGCTCAAGGCTATGATGTATTTAAATATGCTTTTGCTGGTTTACGTACATCACTTGTTTTAGGTATTTGTACAGCTGCATTCTGTTTCATATTTGGACTTGTTTGGGGTGCAATTTCAGGTTACTTCGGAGGAAATGTTGACTTAGTTATGGAACGTTTCTGCGAAATTTTATCTGGTGTACCTTGGATTGTTATTATGACTTTATTTATTTTACACTTAGGAAGCAATTTCGTAACTTTCTTCCTAGCTTTATGCTTAACTGGTTGGATGGGTACAGCTGGAAGAACAAGAACGCAATTCTATAGATTTAAAGGTCGTGAATATGTTTTAGCTAGTAGAACACTAGGTGCTAGTGATATGAGATTAATTTTTAAGCACATTTTACCAAATGGTATGGGTACAATCATTACTGGTGCCGTATTAATGATCCCTTCTGTTATATTTAGTGAATCTACACTTGCATATTTACGTTTAGGTCTTACAGATTTAGCTTCATTCGGTGTACTTTTAGCTAACAATCAACAATACATTAGTATTTATCCAAATTTAATCGTATTCCCTGCTGTTATTATGTCTTTAATGATGATTTCATTCAATTTATTCGGTAATGGCTTAAGAGATGCATTCAATCCATCATTGAAAGGCGGTGAAATGTAATGAGTGAAAAAGTATTAGAAGTTAAAAATTTGGAAATTTCATTCAAAACTGACGGTGGTTTAGTTAGAGCTGTTAGAGACATTTCATTTGACTTATACAAGGGTGAAACTATTTGTATAGTTGGTGAATCTGGTTCTGGTAAGAGTGTTACTAGTAAAGCAATTATGGGTATTTTAGCTGCCAACGCAATTGTTGATGGTGGTCAAATAATGTATGAAGGTGAAAACCTACTTGAGGTATCTGAAGATGAAATGCATCGTATCAGAGGACACAAGATTGGTATGATTTTCCAAGATCCACTTTCAAGTTTAAACCCAATTGTTAAGATTGGACCACAAATTACAGAAGCTATGCTTATTAATTCAGATAAATTAAAAATTATGTACAATAACCTAATTTCTAAGGAATTAGTAGCATACAAAAACGTTGTTGCCAAAAAGATGATTGATATCAAAAAGGCAAATGATGAATATCAAGTTTTCTGCTATGAAGGTAAGAAAAATTTAGATAAAAAGAATAAAGAACAAGTTGCTAAGTTTAATGCTTTAAAAGCAGAAGCTAAAGCAAAAAGAAAAGAAAAAATTGCAAATGCTAAAAAGGCATTTGTTGAAACTTCTCCAGCTTTAAAGGAAGCTTTAAATAAGAAAAAGGTTGAAGCTAGACAAGAAGTTAAAGAATATAAAAATAAATTAGATGAAGAATATAAGAATAATTTAGCTGAATTAAATCAAAAGTATGCTAATGATTTAGAAACTTTAAAGGCTGAAAAAGCTAAATTAAAAGAAGATTATATTTCTAAAACAAGAATAACTAAGGCTGCTGCAAAGAAAAAAGCAATAGAAGTTATGCGTGAAGTAGGTATTCCTCTACCTGAAAAGAGATTCAAGCAATATCCATTTGAATTCTCTGGTGGTATGAGACAAAGAATTGTTATTGCAATTGCATTAACATCTTCACCTGATGTTCTAATTTGTGATGAACCTACAACAGCATTAGATGTTACTATTCAAGCACAAATTCTAGAATTAATTAAAAAGATTCAAGCTGAAAGAAATATCTCTTGTATCTTTATTACACACGATTTAGGTGTAGTTGCTAACATGGCAGATAGAGTAGCTGTTATGTATGCTGGTAAGATTGTAGAATATGGTACTGCAAAAGAAATTTTCTTTGAACCAAAGCATCCATATACTTGGGCATTATTATCAAGTATTCCAGATGTTGATTCTAAGGAAAGATTAGATGCAATTCCTGGTACTCCACCTAATATGATTTACCCACCTAAGGGTGATGCATTTGCTTTAAGAAGTAAATATGCTATGAAGATTGATTTTGAGCATGAACCTCCTTATTTCAAGGTTAGTGATACTCATTATGCAAAAACATGGTTACTTCATCCAGATGCTCCAAAAGTTGAAATGCCAAAAATCGTTAGTGAAAGAATTAGAATTGCTTTAGAAGCCCAAAAAGAAGCAGTAAAGGAGGGCCAAAAAGATGAGTAATACACGTAAAGATGGTGATTTCAATTTGGATCAAGAATTATTAAGTAATAAAGCAGCTGAAGCTGAAACTGTAGTTTTAGAAGATTCTGTTGAAGATAAAACTGAATTACATGAAAATTCAGATTTTGAAATTCAATATAAAATTAATCCAAGCTTAAAGAAAAAAGAAGAATTAATTAATTCTAATATTATCTTATCTGTAAGAAATTTAAAGCAATTCTTCTTTTTCGGCTCTGGCCCATCAAGAACAAAATTAAAAGCTGTAAGTAATGTAAGCTTTGATGTTTATAATGGTGAATGCTTTGGTATAGTTGGTGAATCTGGTTGTGGTAAAACAACTACAGGTAGATCAATTATTAATTTATATGAAATTACATCTGGTTCAGTATATTACCGTGGTTATCGTATAAGTGCTGGTGATAGATGGAATAGAAAAGAAATTAAGTATACAAGAATTCATTTAAAGGAAGATATTAATAAATTAAAAGATGAATTAAATCAAAAGATTGCATCTTTAAATATTAATGATCCTGAATATGATTCTAAGATGGATTCATATAAGAAAACATATCAAAAAGAAGCAGAAAAATTAAAAAATACTGCTTATAATGTTATCGAAACTCAAAAAGAAAAAATTAAGCAAATCAGATTTGATAACAAGCATAAACCTCGTAAATTAATGAATGAAATTCAAATGATTTTCCAAGATCCAGTAGATTCACTAGATCCTCGTATGACAGTTGAAGATATCATTCAAGAAGGTTTAAAGATTCAAGGATTTAAAGATAAAAAGGAAAATCATAAAAAAGTAGTTGAAATGCTTGAACAAGTTGGTCTAGTAGAAGACCATGCTTCTCGTTACCCACATGAATTCTCAGGTGGACAACGTCAACGTATTGGTATTGCTAGAGCGTTAATCATGAATCCAAAACTATTAATTTGTGATGAACCTATTTCTGCCCTTGACGTTTCAATTAGAGCCCAAATTATTAATTTATTAAATGAATTAAAAGAAAAAATGGGACTTTCTCTAATTTTTATCGCTCACGACTTATCAGTTGTTAAGTATTTCTGCGATAGAATTGCCGTAATGTATTTTGGTAAAATTGTTGAGCTTGCTCCAAGTGATGAATTGTTTAAGCATCCATTACATCCTTATACTAAATCACTTTTATCAGCAATCCCTAAGCCAAATCCATTAACAGAAAAGAACAGAAAGAGAATTACTTATAATCCACAAGAAGTTCATGATTATTCTGTTAATAAACCAAGATTAACAGAACTAACTCCTGGTCATTTCGTATATTGTAATATAGATGAAGAAAAGAAATATAAGGAAGAATTAGGTCTTGGAGAATAATAATCAAGCTCAAAATGAGATAAAGAAAAGAAAATCTTTAAAGCGGATTATAATTAAGTATAGTATTGTTATAGCTATATGCTTAGCAATTGCCATTATTTGCTTATTTACAAGAAATTTTACAAAGGCAATAGTTGGCACTAAAGAATACTATAGAATTTGGGCAGATTCTTTTACCATTCCAGGAATAATTTATATTTTCTTAGCGTTAATTATCTTTTTAATTAATGAAGGATCATTAACAGCTTTAGGTTATATGGGAAGAATAATTGTAAGATCATTTACCCCAAATAGCAAAAAAGAAAGAATGAATTATTATGAATATAGCCAATCAAAGAAAAAAATAACAGGTTATTCTTGTTTATTATGGGTTGGTCTAGCATTCTTTTTAGTTGGATTGATATTTTTAATCTTATTTTATAATGCATAACATAAAGGACTCAAATGAGTCCTTTGGTTTTTATATACACAAATAAAAAAGCCAACTTTTGTTGGCTCTTAATTATTTTCTATTATCAAATGCTCTTTTAGATTTTCTAATTGATTCTTTAAAAGTAATATTGTTCTTTTCTAAGAAATTATGGAAATCTTTTTCACCCTGTTTAACATCATCTACTTCATATTCAATTTCATAATCAGTATGACCATAATATTCACTCTTATCTAAGAATAATACACCATCCTTATAAGGAGTAGAAGCTCTATGTGTTGTTAATTCACATTGATATGAAACTTGATATGGAAGTCCGATAATTTTTGCATCGAATCCATTTCTAATAAAGTCTTCTGCTTTTTCACCACTAATTAAAATGTGGGTTTCATCAGCTCCAACTTCAGCTCTTGTCTTTTTAGTAAGCTTATAATTGTTTCCTTTTTGACGAATTCTTAAAACAGTCTTTTCTTGTAATAGTTTTGTGTCTGGAGTATCAAAATAATAATTAGTTTGGGCAAAAACGTTATTTTCTAACCCAAATTCTTTAAGAAGTGCATTGTATTGCTCTTCAGTAATAAATGTTTTAAACTCAATCTCTTTATTTTTTGTCATTTTTAATCTCTCCTAAATTAAAAAGTCTATTAATATTTTACTAATATTTATAGATAAAAGTCAAGCATTGTGTTAAAATTATAAAAAAGAAGAAGAGGTGATTGTATGTCTTACTGCATTATCACTAGAGACGATATAAAATCTAAGTCTATAACAAAAGAATTAAAATCTAAAATAAAAGCTAAATATGATGAAGAAAACCCTAAATGTGTTATTGCAGTAGGTGGTGATGGTACACTTCTTCGAGCTTTCCATTTATATCCTAATTCAATAATATTTGGATTACATACAGGTCATTTAGGCTTTTATTCTAACTATTTTGTATCAGATATAGATACAATTGCTAAAGCTATAAATGAGGATTCTTATAATATAGAAGAAATAGATTTAATAGAAGTAGATTTTATTGATGGATATGGAAATCATTATCATGATAAAGCTTTAAATGAAGTAACAATTGTAGGTCCTACAAGAACTTTAAGAATAGATGTTTATATCGGTAACAATTTTTTTGAGCATTTTAGAGGTACAGGCTTTTGTATTTCAACACCAACAGGCTCAACTGCCTATAATAAGAGCTTGAATGGTTCTGTAGTAGATCCTAGTTTAAAATGTATTCAATTAACAGAAATTGCCGCTATTAATTCTAATGCATATAGAACTATTTCATCACCTATGGTTTTAGGCATTGATAAAATTATTGAGCTTAAATCAGATGATACTCATAATACTAACGCATTTGTAACAGTTGATGATAAGCCTTATTCATTAGATACATTTAGAGAAATGAAGGTTTATACAAGCAAAAGTAAATTAAAAATGGCCTACCATAATAGACAGGATTTTTTATCTAGAATCAGTAGAACATTTTTAAATGATAATAAATGAAATCAAAGAGAGAAAAACTCTCTTTTTTTAATGAAAGGGCTTTATTTTAATGATAAAACGTTTACATCATTAAAATGAGTATAGAGAGCATAGTTATTATATTGAATAAAAAAAATTAAAGTGCTAAAATATATTCGGTTTAAATAATATCTATTTTTAGGAGGAATTTAATTATTATGGCTAATGTAAGAGTAGCAATTAATGGATTTGGACGTATTGGTCGTTTAGCATTCAGACAAATGTTTGGTGCAGAAGGTTACGATGTAGTAGCAATCAACGACTTAACAGACCCAAAGATGTTAGCAAACCTATTAAAGTATGACACTGCACAAGGTGGTTATACAGGAAAAATTGGTGAAAATTTACACACAGTTGAAGCTGGTGAAAACTTCATCACAGTTGATGGTAAGAAGATTACTATCTACAAGGAAGCAGATGCTAATAATTTACCTTGGGGTGAATTAAAGGTAGATGTAGTATTAGAATGTACTGGTTTCTACACAAAGAAGGAAAAAGCACAAGCTCATATCAATGCAGGTGCTAAGAAGGTTGTTATTTCAGCTCCAGCTGGAAATGATTTACCTACAATCGTATTCGGTGTTAACGAAAAGACTTTAACTAAGGCTGACACTATTATTTCTGCAGCTTCTTGTACAACTAACTGTTTAGCTCCTATGGCTAACGCTTTAAACAAGTATGCTGAAATTCAATCTGGTATTATGTCAACAATCCATGCATATACTGGTGACCAAATGATTCTTGATGGTCCACATAGAAAGGGCGATTTAAGAAGAGCTAGAGCAGGTGCTGCAAATATCGTACCTAACTCAACTGGTGCTGCAAAGGCAATCGGTTTAGTTATTCCTGAATTAAATGGTAAGTTAATCGGTTCAGCTCAAAGAGTTCCTGTACCTACAGGTTCTACAACAATCTTAACTGCAGTAGTTAAGGGTGCTGATGTTACTGTTGAAGGAATCAACGCTGCTATGAAGGCTGCTGCTAACCAATCATTCGGTTACAATGAAGATCCAATCGTTTCTTCAGACGTTATCGGTATGAGATTTGGTTCATTATTCGATGCAACTCAAACTATGGTTTCTAAGGTTGCTGAAAATACTTACCAAGTTCAAGTTGTTTCTTGGTATGATAACGAAAACTCATATACAAGCCAAATGGTTCGTACTATTAAGTATTTCGCTGAATTAAAGTAATTTAATTAAATTAAAGTCTAGACTTTGTCTAGGCTTTTTTTTATAATTAAAATTGGTGATAATGTGAGCTTTGATGAATTTTTAAAAGAAGAAGAACAAAAAGAATATTATAAAGATTTAAAATCAAAAATAGATGAAGAATATAAAAATTATATTTGCTATCCAGAATATAATAATATTTTTAATGCCTTAAAGGCGACATCATTTGATAATATTAAGGTAGTAATTTTAGGACAAGATCCATATCATGAGCCAAATCAAGCTCATGGACTTGCTTTTTCAGTATTATGTGAAAAGCTTCCACCTTCTTTAAAAAACATTTATAAGGAAATGGAAGATGACCTAAATATAAAAATTAATCAAGATGGTAATTTAGATTATTTAGCTAAGCAAGGAGTATTACTTTTAAATACTTTACTTTCAGTAAGAAAAGGAGAGGCCTTTTCTCATAAAGGCCTAGGCTGGGAAACATTTACTGATAATGTAATTAAATATATTAATAAATTAGATCAGCCAATTGTCTTTATTTTATGGGGCTCACCTGCTCAATCTAAGATAAAATTTTTAAATAATCCTAAGCATTTAATTATTAAATCAGCACATCCAAGTCCACTTTCTGCCTATAGAGGATTTTTTGGTTCTAAGCCTTTTAGTAGGACAAATGAGTTTTTAAAAGAAAATGGAATAGCCCCAATTAAATGGAATAAATGAATGAAAAAAAGTGTAAACGTTAACAGTATAACTAAAAACGTTTACCTTTTTTTATTTATAACTTTTTCATATATAATGATAGTGTAAGAAAACGTTAAAGAATCTAGATTCAATTTAATAGACTAAGGAGTACAAATTATGGAAGAGAAAATTTTAACACCTCAAGAAGAGGTTGATGCTTTAGTTCAAAAAGGTTTAAAGGCCTTAGCTGAATATGCATCTTATGATCAAGAAAAGATTAATTATATCGTTGCAAAATGTAGCGTTGCTGCCCTAGATGCACATGGTAGTTTAGCAAAGCTTGCTATCGAAGAAACAGGCCGTGGTGTATTTGAAGATAAGGCAACTAAAAACTTATTTGCATGCGAATATGTTACTAATAATATGAAAAGAGTTAAAACAGTTGGTGTTATTTCTGAAGACCCAGTTACTGGTATGACAGAGATTGCAGAGCCTGTTGGTGTTGTTGCTGGTATCACACCTGTTACAAATCCTACATCAACTGCTATATTTAAATCATTAATAGCAATTAAGACAAGAAACCCAATTATTTTCGGTTTCCACCCAAATGCTCAAAATTCAAGTGTTGCCGCAGCTAAGATTGTTTATGATGCAGCAGTTGCAGCTGGTGCACCAGAAAACTGTATTCAATGGATTGAACATCCATCAATGGAAGCTACAACAGCTTTAATGAATCACCCTGGTGTTGCAACTATTTTAGCAACAGGTGGTAACGCAATGGTTAAGGCCGCTTATTCATGCGGTAAGCCAGCCTTAGGTGTAGGTGCTGGTAACGTACCTGCATATTTTGAAAAAACATGTAATTTACGTCAAGCTGTTCATGATGTTGTAATGTCTAAATCATTTGATAATGGTATGGTATGTGCATCAGAACAAGCAGTAATTTGTGATAAAGAAATTTATGATGATGTAAAAGAAGAATTCAAAAAATATGGTGTATATTTTGCTAACAAGGAAGAAAAGAAAAAGCTTGAAGCATTTATGTTTGGTGTAAATTCTAAGGAAGATTATGCTAATGCTAAATTAAATCCAACCATTGTTGGTAAATATGCAACATGGATTGCTGAACAAGCAGGATTTAAGGTTCCTGAAAAGACTGTAATCATTATTGCTGAATGTAAGCATGTTGGTATTGATGAACCATTAACAAGAGAAAAATTATCTCCAATTTTAGCAATGATTAAGTCAAATTCAACAGAAGAAGGCTTCCAATTAGCTAAGCAAATGGTTGAATTTAATGGCTTAGGTCACTCAGCTGCAATTCATACAGCATCTCATGAATTAGAAGTTAAATTCGGTGATTTTGTACCTGCAATCAGAATTATTTGTAATTCTCCATCAACATTTGGTGGTATCGGTAATGTATATAATTCATTCATTCCATCTTTAACATTAGGTTGTGGTTCTTATGGACACAACTCAGTTGCTGGAAACATTGGACCAGTTAATTTATTAAATGTTAAGAAAGTCGGAAGGAGAAGAAACAATATGCAATGGTTTAAGATACCAGCTAAGATTTATTTTGAAAGAAACTCAATTGAATATTTACATCAAATGAAGGAAATGAAGAAGGCTTTAATTGTAACAGACCGTTCAATGGTAACATTAGGCTATGTTCAAAAGGTTATTGACCAATTACAATTAAGAAGCCCAGAAGTTCCATATCAATTATTCTGTGATGTTGAACCAGATCCATCAATTCAAACAGTATTAAAGGGTGTTGAATTAATGCGTTCATTCGAACCAGATACAATCATTGCCCTAGGTGGTGGTTCATCTATGGATGCTGCAAAGGGTATTTGGTTATTCTATGAACATCCAGATGTAAACTTCAATGATTTAAAACAAAAATTTATGGATATCAGAAAGCGTGCCTTCCAATATCCTGAATTAGGTAAGAAAGCTAAATTAGTATGTATTCCTACAACATCAGGTACAGGAAGTGAAGTTACACCATTTGCGGTTATTACTGATAAGACAGAAAACAAAAAATATCCACTTACAGATTATTCATTAACACCAACTGTAGCTATCATTGACCCTGAATTTGTTATGACTTTACCTAAATCTGTTACAGCTGATACAGGTATGGATGTATTAACACACGCAACAGAAGCATATGTATCAACACTTGCTAATGACTTTACAGATGGTTTAGCTATTCAAGCTATTAAATTAGTTTTCCAATATTTAGAAAGATCATATAAATTTGGTGCAAACGATCCAGAAGCAAGAGAAAAGATGCATTCAGCATCAACACTTGCAGGTATGGCATTTGCTAATGCCTTCTTAGGTATGAACCACTCAATGGCTCATAAGGTAGGTGCTGAATTCCATGTACCTCATGGAAGAGCTAATGCAATCTTACTTCCTTATACTATTAGATATAATGGAACTAAACCTCAAAAGCTATCTACATGGCCTAAGTATAACTACTATAGAGCTGATGAAAGATATGCAGAAATTGCAAGAATTTTAGGTTTACCTTGCACAACTATCGAAGAAGGTGTAGAATCATATGCGAAGGCTTGTGGTGAATTAGGAAGAAAAGTCGGAATTAAGATGAATTTCGAAAGCCAAGGCCTAGATAGAGAAACTTGGATGAACGCAACTGAAAAGTTATCTTATCTTGCATACGAAGATCAATGCTCACCAGCTAACCCTAGAGTACCTATGGTTGCTGATATGCAAAAGATTTTAATTGATGCATATGATACAAAGGAATTCTTAGATAAGGAGTAATATTCAATGTTAACACCTAAACAAAAAGCATTTTTAAAAAGTCTAGCAAATAAGGTACCTGCTACATTTCAAATAGGAAAAGAGGGTCTTTCAGAAAATTTATTAACAGATGTTTTAAATTATCTAAATAGACATGAGATAATTAAAATCTCAGTATTACAAAATGCTACTGTTGAGGATAGTGAAATAATTGAATTTTTTGAAAGTGCTCATATCGAATTTGTTCAAAAAATAGGAAGACAAGTAGTTTTATATAAGCATTCTAATAATGTAAAAGATCCTATTGTTTTACCTGTTAAAAAGACAAAATAGCATAAATTATATTAAAAATTGCCGTTAAGATTTAATTCTTAATGGCTTTTTTTGTTATTTTTTAATTTAATTTTAAGTAAAATTTAAGTTTGCTCATTATAATCACAATTGAAAATGATAAAAGATCTGGAGGTTATATTATGAGTAAAAAGAAAATTTTAGGAATTTTAGCTTTATTTACAACTTTTGCATTAACTATTGCATCATGCGATGCAATTAAAGATTATGATGCTTCAAAATCAGAACCAGGTGTAACTACATCAACGGATACAACAGGAACAAAGGTTTCTGATGAGGAAGAAAGTGTAGAAAATGAAACAACTGAAGCACCAGAAGTTGCTGATGCATCATCAACATTAGAAGTAACTGTTGAAACAAATTCAGAACTTGGAGTAGGTTCATATACTATAGAAAATAATATCTATACAATTACTTCACAGGGAGAATATACATTTAAAGGTGATTTAAAGGAAGGCTCAATTGTTGTCGATGCAGAAGATGCTGATGTTATTATTAATTTAAATGGAGTAAATATTACATCTACTAGCACATCACCTATTAATATAATTGCAGCATCAAATGTTGAAATTTCAGCAAAATCAGGAACAGTTAATTATATTACTGATAAAAGAACAACTGATACATCTGATTTATCAGCAGCAATTTATTCAACATCTGATTTGAAACTAAAAGGAAAGGGTGAATTATATATTTATGGTAATTATAATAATGGAATTCACTCAAAAGATGATTTAACAATTAAGAATTTAACACTTTATGTAAAAGCTTTAAATAATGCCATTAAAGGAAATGATTCAGTTGAAATTGAAAATGCTAATTTAACAGTAATTTCAACAGGTGGAGATGGCATAAAAAGTACCAATACAGATATTTCATCAAAGGGAAATCAAAAAGGTACAATAACTATTATTGGTTCAACTGTTATGAGCGTATACGCCTGCTGTGACGGGATTGATGCAGCTTATAATGTTGAAATAGAAGCTGATGATGAAGGAGAACCAGAAATAAACATTTATACCAATGCATATTCAAGTTATTCTGACGATACCCCTACAACGCTTTCTTCATCATCAACTATTTATTTACAAATCTCAAGCTCTTATTATTCAACATCTTATTCATATTATGCATATTGCTATGATGTAAATGATACATCAACAGGTGATTGGATAAAGTTTGATTATTATACACAAGTTACATCTGGAATGGGTTTTGGAGGAAGAAACCAATCAGTATATTATTACTTAAAGGCAGATGTAGATCCAAGCATTTATTCAGGTATTCAAATTTATATGTTTGCATCATCACAAACTCCATCAACAACTGATTATTATGCTCAATCTACAGGTCAAGCAATCAATGAAACAAAAGATATGCTAGTAATTAAAAGTGTAACATCATCTACAAAAAAGATTGGCATAGATTGGTCTAATTATTCAACAACATCAACACCATCAATGCCTGGTGGTATGGGTGGAATGGACCAAGGAAATACTGATAAAACATCTTATTCAACAAAAGGCATAAAAGCAAATAATGAAATTATTATAAATGCAGGAAATATCTTAATTAAATCATATGATGATGCCTTACATGCAACATCAAATGTAACATTAGAAAATGGTGAAACATCAAAAGGTGATATTACAATTAATGGTGGTACAATTTCATTATTATCAAAGGATGATGGAATTCATGCAGATAATAATTTAATTATTAATAGTGGTTCTATAAATGTTTCATCATCATATGAAGGCTTAGAAGCAAATTATATTTACATAAATGGTGGAAATCATTCAATTTATGGAACAGATGATGGTATTAATGCATCTAAAGCAATAATAGTTGCAGGTGGTGTAACATCAATATTAGTTGCATCAGGAGATACAGACGCAATTGATTCTAATGGTACATATACTCAAACAGGTGGTGTTATTATTTCTATGAATATGTCATCATCTGGTACAGCATCAGTATTAGATTGTGATAGTACAACAAAAATTACAGGTGGTGTATTCTTAGCATTTGGAAGAATTGAAAAGACACCTTCTTTATCAAATGTTAAATCAACAACTAAATCAGCATCAATTTCTAAAGGAAGCTATAACTTAACATATAATGGAGAAGTAATAGCTACATTTACAACAAGTGCAAGCTATCAAAGCTTTACATTAATTGGTGCATCAGGAAGCTATCAGGTTGGTTCAACATCAATTTCTTTATAATCATATTTAAAACAGGTTTTAAAAAGCCTGTTTTTTTCTGTTGGAAAAAATTAAAATTTATATTATAATTCTATTTATAAGAGGTGTTTGAAAAATGAAAAAGATTTTTGTTTTTTTATTTATTTTTTTAGCTTTAGCGGGGTGTAGCCAAAAAAATAAAGATTCTATGGAATATGAAAAGGGGACTATTAATAATCCATATTCAATTGGAGAGGCTGCAGACATAATTGAAAGCTTTAAATCAAATTCACATAAAACACTTTATGTTGAAGGTATAATAATTGATGAACCAATCTTTGATGAAAAAAATGAATCATATACCTTTAGCTTAAAAGACGTTTTATCAAGTGAAACTATTCAAATGAATTCAGCAACTTTAGATTCTTCACTTGCAAATTCAAAAATTTCATCTGGTGATAGAATTATTGTTGCCGGATATTATTCATATTTATCAACAGATTATCAGCCTAAAGCGACCTATAAAATAAATATAACTTATGCAGTAATAAGAAAAATTATTGAATCTAATACTAATATAGATAATAAATAATTTATAAAATATGATTAAATATTTTTAGTTTTGGAAAAGGAAGTTAAAAAAATGAAAAAATTATTTATTTTATTATTTTTAATGTTTGCTTTAGTTGGTTGTGATGTCAATAAAAATGATGCTACAAATAATACTAATGATATAGTAGAAGGACCTAAAGGCTCTTTAGAAAATCCTTATACTATTAATGAGGCAATAGACATTATAGGAACTAATACAACTTATTCAAAGGATGTTATATATGTTAAAGGTATAGTCTCAGGTTCGCCTTATTATAATTCTAAATATAAATCTTATAGCATTTATTTAGTTGATCAAGGTGGAACAAAAAGAGTTCAAGTATATTCAGCAACTTTAAATAATGATTTATCCATTACATCAATTGAAGAAGGAGATTTAGTTGTTGCTGGAGGACATTATACCTATTATTCAAAAAATAATCAGCCTGAACTTGCAGGAGATACTAATGTTAGCTATCCAATAATTTATAAAGTAACTAAAGGTAATGGATTATCTTTGGATAATTATGAAACATTTGAAGAAGATGAAAGAAAAACTGAATCTGAAACAATTGTATTTGATGAAGCAACTAAAGCTGAATATGCATCTATGGAAGGAAAAAGCTATTTTTGGAGAAAAGGTAATTTTATCTTTGAAAATGCTGCAGGTGATAGATATCAACAAGTAGATAATCTACCATATAGATTATTTGTTCAAACAATTGTATATTTAAGCGTAAAGGAAGGAACAATTAAATATATAGAA
>JAFXUP010000167.1 GCA_017524905.1 Acholeplasmatales bacterium
CATTTTGATAAATTTTATAAAAATATATAATAAATAGTTGCTGGAGGTGCTCAAAAAAGTACAAATAGTCGTACTAATATATACATACTCCACTAATTATGAATGAATTAGCAGATAAAATAGAAAATCTAAATAATGATACTGAATTTGTTTATAAGCTTGATGCAAGAGAAAGAGCCGAAAGAGAACAAAAAGCTAGAATGACTGCCGCAACTGAAAAGGGCTTAAAAGAAGGCAGAGAAAAAGGCCTAAAAGAAGGCCTAAAGGAAGGCTTAAAAGAAGGTTCAATGGAAAAAGCTAAAGAAATTGCAAAAAAATTAAAACAAATGAATATGAAAGCTTCTCAAATTGAAGAAGCAACAGGTTTAACAAAAGAAGAAATTGAATCATTATAATCATAAGAGCTATGGATTATTATTCCATGGCTCTTTTAATTATGAGTAAAAAAGTTTTAATATTTCAAATAAAATGTTATAATAAAAAAAACGAGTATTTATAATGGGGTGTTATAGATGCAAAGTATAGAAGAAAAAAGGGATTTTTATAAATTTATAAGAAAAACTTGTTTTTATGCTGATTTAGCATATTTTATATTACACATATTTTATTTTGTAATTTTTTTAATTACTAAATCATACATATTGTTTTATTTAAATATAGCAAGCTTAGTTATTTATTTTTTTGCACCAATAATGTTACTAAAAAATAAGTATTTTCCATTTGCAATGATATGTGGTAATGAATTTTTAATTTTTATGTCATTTGGATCAGCAATGCTTGGCTTTGATACAGGATTTTATTTATGTATTATTGGCTTATGTGTTGTTTCATTTTTTACATCTTATTTTGCAAAATCAAAATATAAGAGTAATTCAATTATATGGTGTGTATTATCTTTAATGTTAGTTTTAGCTTTATATATTGCATCAATTTATAATGAACCATATTATATTATTCCAAATTGGGCATCAACAACATTAAGCATTGTTCATATTGTTACTATATTTGGATTAATTGTTGCTTATTTGTTATCATTTATAACTTATGCTCAAAAGCTTGAAACAAGAATCATTAATGAATCAAGAATTGATAATTTAACTCAAATTCATAATAGATATGATTTATATAATTACATAGATTCAATTGAAGATAAAAAAGATTATGTATTATCTATGTTTGATATCGATGATTTTAAAAAGATTAACGATATTCATGGCCATATTGCAGGAGATTATATTTTAAAAGAAATCGCTAAAATAGCAACAACTAAAACAGAAGATTCATTTGTTGCTAGATATGGTGGAGAAGAATTTATAATTATTACTAAAATGTATGGCGATTATCAAAGAACCTTTAAGATGATTGATAATGTTAGAAAAAAGATTGAAGAGCACGATTTTTTATTCAACGATATTATTATCCATATTACTATAACTATTGGTGTTGAAAAATATGATTCTGATATGAGAACAGAAGAATGGATAACTAAAGCTGATGAAAAGCTATATGAAGGTAAAAATTGTGGTAAAAACATTACAATAGGTTAATATAAAAAATAAAGTGGAATTTTTTTAAATTCCACTTTTATCTTTATTATTATTTTGCATCGTTCATTGACTTCATAACGGCACGAACTTGTTTTTCAGAAGGAGTACGTCCCATTTGAGTCATCATAGCTCTAATCATATTTTCATTGATTGGAGGATTTTTCTTTAATTGATTTGCAAAAATCTTTCTTACAATGAAGAATGTAGCTACTGCAGTAATTAAAATTACTAATAAAACAATTATAATAAATTGCCAAATTTCTAAAGTCATCATAACATTAATCTCCTTAAAATACAAAATCATTTTACAAAAAAAATATATAAAAATCAATATGTTAGCCTAGACAAACGAGCATTTTACGCTTTATAATAAAATTACCAAGGACAAAGGAGGAATTGTCTATGCCAAGAAAAGTTACAGATTCTTGTATTGGATGCGGCGCATGTGCTGCTGAATGCCCAGTAAGTGCTATTACAGTTGAAGACGTATCAGTTATTGATGCTTCAGTTTGTATCGATTGTGGTGCTTGCCAAGGTGTTTGTCCAGTTGATGCTATCGTAGAAGAATAATAAGAAATTTCATATTTTGTGGGGTAAAAAAAGTGATTCTTGCGAATCACTTTTTTGTTTTTTATTTTTCTTCTTTTTTCTTTTTAAAGCTTGATTCAGTTCCATTTAATAATCTTTTATAATTCTTTGTATGCTTTAAGATTATTAATGAACTTAATATTGTATAACAGCTTGCTACTAAAAGACCTGGGCTTGAAATGAAATAATCTAAGAAATTTGTTGCTTGATATCCTATAGCATATAATATCCATGCTGTTATAACTACTGTTAGTGTTGCACCTGTTGATGCTAATGATACATAGCCTGATATTAATAAAATTATTCCAAATACTATTAAGCATGCTACTGCAGGAATTGGTGTTAGGATTAAAACAACACCTAAAGATGTTGCAACTGCCTTTCCACCTTTAAATTCTAAGAATATTGAAAATGAATGTCCGATTATAGCAGCTGCACCATAGAAGAAGAATTCTATTGGTGTTGTCCAAACATTTGTAGCATCCAATATTTTTAATAATATGATTATTAGCATTCCTTTTAAAACATCACAGAAGAATACTAAATATCCTACTTTTTTTCCTAATACTCTAATTGCGTTTGTTGAACCTATATTTCCTGAGCCATGCTCTCTAATATCAATTCCTTTTAATTTTTTTCCTATTATTAAACCAAATGGAATTGAACCTATAATATAGGATAATACTAAAAATATAATACATAAACAAGCATCTAATGCGTTTATATTAGGCATCTTTATCACCTTCTAAATCATACTAAAGATATTATAATTTATGTGACTATAATTGTAAAGAAAAAAAGGTTTTCTTAATTGTAAAAGCGACATATTTATGGTATTATTCTATATAAAGGGTTTGGTGATTTTTAATATGCGGACTAATGTTTATAATGATGACTCTATAACCGTTTTAGAAGGCTTAGAGCATGTTAGAAAACGTCCCGGTATGTATATCGGTTCAACTGATGAACGTGGATTACATCACTTAGTATGGGAGATTGTTGATAACTCTATAGATGAAGCCTTAGCAGGCTATGGAAAAGAGATTATCGTAACAATTAATAATGATAATTCTATTACTGTTGAAGATTTTGGTCGTGGTGTACCTTGTGGTCTTCACAAAACAGGTAAAAATACAATGGAGATTATATATACTCAATTAAATGCTGGTGGTAAATTCGGTGGTGGAGGATATAAGACATCTGGTGGTTTACATGGTGTTGGTGGTTCTGTTGTTAATGCCTTATCTAGCTATATGATAGTTACTTCTTGTAGAGAAGGTAAGATTCATCAAATGAGATTTGATGATGGTGGTAAAAAGGTTTCTAAAATGGAAATCTTAGGTGATACTAAAAAAACAGGAACAACTGTTACTTTTAAACCAGATCCAAATATTTTTACAACTACTATTTATAATTATGAAACAATTAAAACAAGAATAAGAGAAAGTGCATTTTTAATTAAGAATTTAAAAATGACTTTAAAGGATAACAGAACTAAAAAGATTGAATCATTTGTTTATGCTAATGGTATTTCTGAATATGTAGCATTTATGGATGAAAATAAGAATCCTTTACATAATGTAGCTTATTTTGAAGGCGATTATAATGTTAATGAAGCAGATGAAAAAATTGAAGTTGAAGTAGCACTTCAATTTATTAATGCCTTCCAAGAAAAGATTGTTTCATTTGTAAACAATGTTAAAACATCTGATGGTGGTTCTCATGAAACAGGCTTTAAGTCTGCCTTAACTAGAGCTTTTAATGATTATGCTCATAAATTTAATTTGATTAAAGCAAATCAAAACCTAGAGGGTACCGACCTTCGTGCTGGTATGACTGCGGTTGTATCTGTTAGAATTGGTGAAAAGCTTTTGGAATTTGAAGGACAAACTAAGGGTAAGCTTGGTACTCCTTCAGCTAAAACAGCTGTTGATTATGTTTTATATGAAAAATTATCTTTCTATTTAATTGAAAATAAGCAATTAACAGAAACAATTGTTAAAAAAGCTATTAAGGAAGCTGAAGCAAGAGAAGCTGCAAGAAAAGAAAGAGAAAAGGTTCGTTTAGATAAAAAGGATAAAGGCGAAAAGAATATTTCTGCAAAGCTTGCCCCTACATCTGAAAAGAATAAGGATATAAATGAATTATATCTAGTAGAGGGTGATTCTGCCGGTGGTTCTGCAAAGCAAGGAAGAGATAGAAAATTCCAAGCTATCCTACCTTTAAGAGGTAAGGTTTTAAATACTGAAAAGGCTACTGCTGAATCTGCATTAAGAAATGAAGAAATCGCAACTATGATTTATACAATAGGTGCTGATTATGGTACAAGCTTTGATTTAAAGAAATGTAATTATAAAAAGGTTATTATTATGACCGATGCCGATGATGATGGTGCCCATATTCAGGTATTATTATTAACATTCTTCTTTAGATATATGAGACCTTTAATTGAAGATGGAAGAGTTTATTTAGCTCTACCTCCTTTATTTAAGATTACAAAGCGTGGAGCTAAAGAAGAAATCTTATATGCTTATACTAATGATGAAAAGGATGATATTTTAGAATCTTGTAAATGCCCTACAATTGTACAGCGTTATAAAGGTTTAGGTGAAATGAACGCTGAACAATTATGGGATACTACAATGAATCCTGAAACTCGTACTTTAATTCAAGTAAAATTAGAGGATTTCGAAGAAGCTGAAACTGAAGTTGAAATTCTAATGGGTAATGATTCTATTAGAAGAAGAGATTGGTTGGAAAACCATGTTAAATTTACTTTAGAAGAGGAGGAAATTTAATATGGCAAAAGAGAAAAAAATTGATTTAAAGAAAAAACTTGATATGTTTATGTCTGAAACATTTCAAGAAGAAAAGCTAGAAACTGTCTTAGGAGACCGTTTCGGTAGATATTCAAAATATATTATTCAAGAGCGTGCTATTCCTGATATTAGAGATGGTTTAAAGCCCGTTCAAAGAAGAATTTTATATGGTATGAATGAATTAAAAGTTACATCAACATCTCCATATAAAAAGTGTGCTCGTATTGTTGGTGAAGTAATGGGTAAATATCACCCACATGGAGATTCATCAATTTATGAAGCAATGGTTCGTATGAGTCAGGATCGGAAAATGGGTGTTACCTTAATTGATATTCATGGTAATAATGGTTCAATTGATGGTGATGGTCCAGCTGCCATGCGTTATACTGAAGCTCGTATGAGTAAAAATGCTGAATATTTATTAAAGGATATTGATAAAAATACAGTACCTTTTATTCCAAACTTTGATGAAGAAGAACAAGAACCAACTGTCTTACCTGCCAAATTTCCAAATCTACTTGTTAATGGTGCAATGGGTATTTCATCAGGTTATGCAACATATATTCCACCACATAACATTAATGAAGTAGTAAAGGCTACAATTGCAAGAATTGATAATCCTGATATGACAGTTGATGATCTACTTGAAATTATGCCAGGACCAGATCTACCTACAGGTGGTATTGTCCAAGGTAAAGAAGGCATAAGAGAAGCCTTCTTAACTGGATCTGGTACTGTTGTTGTAAGAAGTAAATATGAATTTGAAGAAATGGCACCAGGACAACAACGAATTGTTATTACTGAAATTCCTTATGATACTTTTAAATCTAAAACTGTTGAAAAGATGGAGGATTTAAGATTATCTGGAAAGCTTCCTGATGTTATTGAATCAAGAGATGAATCAGGTCGTGATGGCTTACGTATCGCAATTGACCTTAAAAAGGGTGCAAATGCTGATGCCATTATTACTTATTTATTAAAGAATACAGATTTACAGGTAAATCTAAATTATAATATGGTTTCTATTTGTGATAAGCGTCCTATGAAGCTAGGAGTACTACCTATTTTAGATGCTTATATTGACCACCAAAAGGTAGTTGTTACAAATAGAACATCTTATGAGCTTGCTAAAGCAACAAAAAGATTACATATAGTAGAAGGTCTTTTAAAGATGATTTCTATTTTAGATGATGTAATTGCTGTAATCAAAAAATCTAAAAATAAAGCTGATTCAAAAGAAAACATCATTGCTAAATTTGGTTTTACAGAAGATCAAGCTGAAGCTATTGTAATGATGCAATTATATAGATTATCTAATCAGGATGTTGATGCTTTAAATAAGGAAAAATCTGATTTAGAAAAGGCTATAGCAAATTATAATAAGATTTTAGGTTCTGAAAAGGAATTATTAAAGGTAATTAAAAATGAACTTGCTGAAATGAATGATAAGCTTGTTTGCCCAAGAAGATCAAAGATTGAAGATGAGGTATCATCTTTAAAGATTGATGAAATGGATTTAATTACAAAAGAACAAACTGTTGTTTCTGTTTCTCATGATGGTTATATTAAAAGATTATCAGTTAAATCTTATAATAAATCTAGTGTAAATGGATTAAAAACAGATGATTCATTATTATTCTTAAAGGAAGTATCTACCCTAGATACATTATTAATATTTACAACCTTAGGTAATTTTATCTACCTTCCTGTCTTTAAAATTGCAGAATGCAAATTTAAAGATGTTGGTACATTTATAAACCAAATGGTTTCAATTGACCCTAAAGAAAAATTTGTAGCATGCTTTTCTGTATCTGATTTCAATGAAGCAAAAACTGTTATGCTTGCATCTAAACAAGGTTCAATTAAACAGGTTTTATTATCTAATTTCCAACTTCAACGTTATACAAAGCCAGTTAAAGCTATGAAGCTTACACCTGGTGATGAATTAAGGGTTGCAGATATTATAGATGATCCTTTAGAAATTATGCTATTTACTAAAGCTGATGATGCTATTCGTTATAGAGCATCAGATGTACCTTTATATGGTACAGCTGCAGGTGGCTTAAAAGGTATTAATTTAAAACCAAAGGATGAAATTGTATCAGGATTCTATTGTAATAAGAATGATGATTTCTTAATCTTAACAACTCGTTCTACAATAAAGAGAATGAAGGTTGAAGATGTACCTTTAACAAAACGTGCTAGAGCTGGAAATAAGGTTATTAAATTATTAAAAACTAATCCATATTTAATATTAGATGCTAAAAAATTAACACCTAACCAATATAAAGAAAATGTATTAGTTAAAATAATTTATAAAAATGGAAATGATGAAGAAGAAGCTAAATCATTTAAATATAATGTGAGTGATTGTGGAAGAACCTTTGAAACTACAATTTCTGATTTAACTGAATTAGTATGCTTATCAATTCCAGACCCTGAAAATAAGGATCTTCCTCCTTCAGCAGATTATTTAATTGAACAAGAACAAACAATTTTTGATTCTTTTGATCTAGGTGCTGAAGAACCTGAACCAATTAAGGTTACTAAAAAAGAAATTAAGCAAGCTGATATTTTATCAGAGCTTGATGCAATCCTAGCAAAAGAAAAAAAGCCATCTAATGTTTTAACTCCAGAAGTAGATTCTGAAGAAGATAAAAAAGATGACGATAAAATAACTTATAAAAAAATTTCACTTTTTGATAATTAATGATTAGAGAATTTGGAAAAAATTCCAAATTCTCTTTTTTTATTATTGTAAATAAAATGTTTAGGTTTTATCGTTTTGTCCAAAAAGTAGTGTCACAATCGTGACGTCTATTATTGACAGTATGTCCCAAAAATTATATCATAATTGTGACAATGAGGTACTTGATATGAGAAAATATATTGATATTATTCGCAACAAAATTAATAGTTTTCAAAATAATTATGTATTTATTTC
>JAFXUP010000022.1 GCA_017524905.1 Acholeplasmatales bacterium
GAAATACTAATTTATTGAACTCAATATTAACTACTGCAGGTAATTATATCAAAAATACTCCAAATAAAGATGATATTCCTGAAGAAGTTGTTGAACCAACATTAGAAATAATCAAAAAATGTGTTAAATTACATGATAGAAATGCACCTTTAATGTGTAAAGTCTTAGAACTAGCTACACTATTAAATACTGATCGTTTTAAACCTAGACTTAAAGAAATTGGATTAATCAAATCCATGAATAATGATATAAATAAATTTAAAGGAGATCATGATTATTTGAATTCATGTCTAGATACTTTGAGTAGATTAACTAAAGAAAGTCCTGTAAACGGTCAAGAGGCATTAGATTGTGGATTACTTAAACAATTAAATGATGAAGTATCTAACATTGTCCAAGAAGGTCCAGAAAAATACGAAGAAAATAAAGGCGAAAACGAGGATGAAAATGGCTATCTTAAAACTTGCTATAATTTATCTAAATTATATCATAATTTAGTCAAAAATGATTTGAACAACGTAGATAAATTTAATAAAATGGGAATAACTGATAATACTGTGAATATGCTTAAAGCTTTCAATGATAAAGTAGAACCAATGACTGAAGAAGAAAAAATAGCCGAATCAAGAAGAGATAAGGATGCAGAAGAAAATGTTAATTATTTAAGACCACCTGAATTGATTAGGGGTATTATGAAACACTGTGCTGGAACACTTGAAGAAGTTACTGTTCCTCCAAATTCTAACGAATATTTGGCAAATAATACTGATTTCGGACCTACTATAAATAAAACATTAGGAAATGAAAAGAATGAACCAGATTATTTAATAAGTGGTTTACATGCTTTATCTAACCATCTTTTCAATGAAAACGGTAAAAATTATGAAAAATTAGATTTACCTGAAACATATAAATTATTAAAAGATTTACAACAAAATTATTATTCAAATCCTGATATTTTACAACATGTTAACTGTATTGCAGGAGCTTTGATTAAAAATCTCAAAAATGATAAAGATGGACGAGAATATACTAAGAAATTATATGATTTAATCCCCGAAAGTACTAAACTTCAAGATTATAATCCAGATTTGGTTAATATGTCATTAAAACTTATGGGTGATTCCCTTGAAAGGAAACCATTTTTAAAAGAAGAAGTATATGATGAAACTGTTCCTACTGTACTTAATTTATTAAAATTATACAAAGATAATCCAGAAATTCAAGAAAATGGATATAAAATATTATCATCGATGGCTAAAAATAATGTATTTTCAACTGGTATGATGAATAATGGATTACTAGATTGTTTGAAAAGTACTTTGGAAAATGCATCAAACGGTGATGAGACAAATAATGTAATTGACTTAAAATCCGAAGCATATAGATTAATAAATGATTTAGCCAAAGATAAAGATAATTGTCCCAAAATCGCCGATGAATTAATGCGTAATTTAATTCAAGAAGTAGGTGAAAAAGGATATAATGATGAAGGTAAAGTAATTGTTCCATTATTAGATACTTTATGCCAAAATAGTAATTGTATTCCTTCCTTTGTCCTAAATGGTGGAATTGATGCTTGTATTGATTTATTAAATAATAATGACACAAATATTGAATGTATATCAAGTGTATTTAATATGTTGAAAAATGTAGCAAATGCCAGTGAAGAATACAAAAAAATGTTACAAGATAAAAAAGTACCAGACGCAGTTGAGAGAGTGGTTAAAAAAGTTGGTGCATATGATAAAAAGGTTGAATTCGAAGGAAGACAATTAATATTCAATGTTAATTTATGCAAAGTTCAATTAGAAGATCCAAATTCAATCGGTGTAGATGAAATCAAAATCATAGAACCAATCCCACCAGAAGTAAGAAACTTCTTAACAAACGGTAAACAACTCAAAATAATTAACGATCAAGGAGACGTAAAAGATATGCAATTATTATTCAGTAAAGATTTAATGAAAGTTTCGGCCAAAAAGATCAAAAGTAATTTACCGCCAAAGCCAAAGTATATCATTGATACTCCAACAATTAAAAAAGTATTGAAAGGTCATGGTACAGATGCTTTCAAAAAGAGTAAAGGATTGTTTAGAAAAATACCACCACCTGAAGTCTGCTTCTCTATTATCGGTCCTACTAACGTAGAAGGAACCAAAGCAC
>JAFXUP010000023.1 GCA_017524905.1 Acholeplasmatales bacterium
ATAACATCAAATGGGTCAACACCATTACCTAAGGATTTACTCATCTTTCTTCCTTGATTATCTCTAATTAAACCATGAATTAAAATATCCTTAAATGGTGCCTTATGAGTGAATTCAATACCTTGGAATAGCATTCTTGCTACCCAGAAGAAAATAATATCATAACCAGTTACTAAGCAAGATGTTGGATAATATCTTTTTAGCATATCAGTATTTTCTGGCCATCCCATTGTTGAAAAAGGCCATAAAGCTGATGAAAACCAAGTATCTAATACATCTTCATCTTGAACCCAGCCTTCACCTGGACATTCAACTTGAACCTTAACCTCATCACCCTTATACCAAGCAGGAATTCTATGACCCCACCATAATTGTCTTGATACACACCAATCTTGAATATCAGTTAACCAGTGCTCTAAAGTTCCTTTAAATCTTTCAGGAATAAATCTATATTCATCATTTTCTAAAACTTGCTTTGCTAAAACATCCATCTTAACAAACCATTGTTTTGAAAGTCTTGGTTCTACAACAACACCAGTACGTTCACTATGACCTACAGAGTGAACGATTGGTTCTGTTTTAACATATAAGCCTTCCTTCTTTAAGTCAGCAATAATGTTTTCACGAGCTACAAATCTATCTTGGCCTTCATAAATGCCAGCCATAGAATTCATTGTACCATCCTCATTCATACATAATGGCATAGGTAGGTTATGACGCTTACCAACCTCAAAGTCATTAGGGTCATGGGCTGGAGTTACTTTAACACAGCCTGTACCAAATTCCTTATCTACATATTCATCAGCAATAACTGGAATTTCAATATTAGTTAAAGGAATTCTTACCTTTTTACCAATAATATCTTTATATCTTTCATCTGTTGGGTTTACCATAATTGCTTGGTCAGCAAACATTGTTTCAGGACGAGTTGTCGCAATTGTTACATAGCCTTTTCCATCAACAAATGGATAATTATAATGATAGAATGCACCCTCATCATCTCTATGCTCTACTTCAATATTAGATAAAGCTGTTTTAGCTTGACAGTCCCAGTTAATAATTCTTTCACCTTGATATAATAATCCTTTATTATATAAAGTAATAAATACATGATTAACTGCCTTATTTAAGCCTTCATCCAATGTAAATCTTTCTTTAGTATAATCTAAAGATAAACCTAATGCGGCCCATTGGCTTCTAATAATCTTAGCGTATTCTTTTTTCCATTCCCAAGCAACCTCTAAGAATTTTTCTCTTCCTAAATCATATCTTGAGATTCCTTGTTCCTTTAATTTAGCATCAACCTTTGCTTGAGTTGCAATACCAGCATGGTCCATACCAGGTAACCATAAAGCATCATAGCCTTGCATTCTTTTTCTTCTGATAATAATATCTTGTAATGTTGTATCCCAAGAGTGACCTAAATGTAGCTTACCTGTTACATTTGGTGGTGGAATAACTATAGAATATGGTTTCTTAGATAAATCACCAGCAGTGAAAAAGCCACCCTTTAACCAGAAATCATATTTACCTTCTTCAACTTCTTTAAAATCATATTTTGGTTTTAATTCCTTCATATTAATTTCTTCCTTTCATGTTCTTCTTTTGTCATTGAATAAAAATATGCATCAACAACTCTTCCATCATATAATGCTTTATATTTTTCAAGCATTCCGTCATATTTAAATCCACATTTTTCTATTACTCTTTTAGATGCAAAATTATCAGTATGACATCCTACCTCTAAAAGCTCACAGTCCGTTTTATTAAAGATATAATCACAAACTAAATTTACAGCTTCAGTCATATATCCTTTATTATGATAAGGTGCCCCTAAAGAAAAACCTAAGCTTTTGACTCGCTTATATTTTCTAATTCCATAATTATATATAGAAATAGTACCAATAAGCTTATTACTATTAATCTCAGTAATAGCGTAGGTTTCCTTATTAAGGATAAGACTTGATAAAAGCCTACAAGCTACATCATAATTTGGAAATGGCTTCCAACCAGCCATAGGGCCAATAGATGGGTCACGACCAAATTCATAAAAATCTTTAGAATCCTTAAATGTTAATTCTCTAATTGTAATTTTAGTTCCAATTATTCTCATAAAAAAAGTCCTCTAAGAAAAATCTTAAAGGACGAATAATCCGTGGTACCACCTTAATTCTATAGATATAAATCTATAGCACTCATTAAGCTATTAACGCTAGCGCACGATATAAACTACTAATAATTCATCTATATAGCTCCCTGACTACCTTCTTTTACCTACTTTAGATATTTACACCAGACATATCCTCTCTTTAAAAGATTAGTAAAATACTCCTTCAGTTCAACACCTTTAGATGTATTATAATATTTTATTTAACTAATCTCAACTATTTTTTTTATTTAATATATATAATAACGTTTCACTTTTGTTGTATTTTCTCCAAAAAGTATCATAAAACGATACCTAATGGAGAAAACACACAATTATTCAAAATTAATCTTTAATTTTTTCATTAATTCTTTCATCTCGTCCTGACAAGAAAGACAAGTATCTATCAAATATCCTTTTTCATTTTTCCATTCCTTCAAGCCACGATAATAAAACATTTTAATATCATCTGTAATAATTATTGGAACAAAATTATATTTTAAGCATTCCTTTAACATAATTAATCTTCCGACTCTACCATTACCATCTTGAAATGGATGAATTGCTTCAAAATCATGATGGAATTCTATAATATCTTCAATAGAAATCTTTTTTTTAGAATTATAATTTTCTAATAATTTCTTTATTTCAATTGATACCTTATCTGGAGATGTTGTTTCCATACCACCTACAATATTTTCATTTAATTTATAATTTCCAACCATAAATGTAGGATCAAGCGAATCAATAGAATTATTTTTCAAAACAAAATGTAATTGTTTAATAATTGATTCTGATAATTTATAATTCGCCATATCAATTACTAAATCAATACATTTAAAGTGATTAATTGTTTCTATGATATCATTAACTTTCAAAGAATTATTTGAATTGATGGTTTTAGTTTCAAAAATATATCTAGTTTCATCATGAGAAAGCTTTGAGCCTTCAATATGATTTGAATTATATGTCATTTCAATTTGAAGCTCATGATATATTCCACCAGTTCTCTTTGAGTTCTTTTCTAATTTCAATATTTCTAGTAGATTTTTTTTATGTTTAGTATGTCTAATTTGTCTTTTAGGTTTTATTGCATCAGAAGGTATCAACCAAGTTTTACCATTTAATATAGCACCAGGTATTCTTCCTTTGTTACAATAATCTCTTATACTTCTTTCAGAAACATTCCACTCTATTGATAAATCTTTAACTGTTTTATAGTTCATACACTCATCACCGGAAATATTATATCATATTATCGGCAAAATATAAAGCAATTATACGAACACATAAAACATTTATATTTTGCCGATAGATTATTTTATTTGCCGATAAAAAATATAAAGGAGCATTTAAGCTCCTAAATGTTTTTCTATATTAATAGATAAATGAATATTATAATATGATCCAATATCCTTTAATAATTTATCAAAATCAATATCAGTATAATCATTTATATCTTTTTTATCATAATAATATTCAGTCCATATATCTAGCTTTTCTTTAGTATTATTTAAAGTACAGTTAGAGCATAAAGCTCCACCTCTTTGAATATCATAGAAAACTAAATTATCTTTATTATGGCAATTAACACATTCCTTTAATGATGGATTAACACCATATATATAAAGCATTTTAATTAAAAATAATGATAATACCTTTTTAGTATTAGAATTATTTTTTAAATCATTTAATGTTTTAATTATAAAATCATAACATCTTAAATGATTTGAATCTATTGGAATATTTTTAATAATTTCTAAAATTATTGAAACAGCTTTAATTTTTTCAATTGATGAGGTTATTTCAAAATATGAATTTAATACATGATATTCAATCATTACAGGAAGCTTAGCCTTTGATTTAACATAAGATACCTCATTTAAGGTTGTAATCATACCTAAATTTCCAGCCTTATAAGCTTTACCTGCCTTAACAAGGATTGATTCTTTTCCGTAAGGGGTATATAAATATACAATTTTTGATTTTTCCTTATAGTCAATTGAATCTATAATCAATCCTTTAAATTCATTCATTTAAAAATTATCCTTACTGTAACCTAATATTTTTAAGGTTCCTTCCTTTTCCTTCCAATCCTTTTTAACCTTTACCCATAAATCTAAGTGAACCTTAGAATTAATTAATCTTTTAATATCATTAATAGATTTTTCTTTAATTTGCTTAATCATTTCACCATTATGGCCAATAATAATTTTCTTTTGAGAATCACGCTCAACATAAATTGTTGCGTAAATATCAACATAGGCTTTATTTTCTTCATTTTCTTTAAATGAATCAATTACAACCGCAACACTATGAGGAACCTCTTCTTTAGTTAAATTTAAAATCTTTTCTCTAATTAATTCACCACATAAGAACCTATCAGAATGATCAGATAGCATATCTTCTGGATAGAATTTAGGGCCAAATGGTAAAGCCTTTTTAATTTCTGTAACTAATTTATCAATATTAATATCTTCTAATACAGAAACAGGGAAAATACCAGCAAAAGGATATAGGTCCATATATTTAGCAATAGTTAGATCAATATCATTAAATTTCTTTAATTGATCAACCTTATTAATTACTAAAAATACAGGCTTTCTATATTTTTTTAAATTATCAATGATAATTCTATCTCCTTCTAATACCTCTTTAACTGGAGTAGTCATAAATATGACAACATCAACATCACCAATTGATTTATATGATGCATCAACCATTCTTTGACCTAATAATGTTTTAGCCTTATGAATACCTGGAGTATCAGTAAATATTATTTGAGCTTCATCATCAGTTTTAATACCTAATATATTATTTCTTGTTGTTTGTGGCTTATCAGATGTAATAACAATCTTTTTTCCAATCATTTTATTTAAAAAGGTAGACTTTCCTACATTTGGTCTACCTATAATTGAAACAAAGCCAGATTTATATAAATCTAGTTGCATTATAAATCTCCTTCATTAAATGAATAAGGTAATAGCTTATCAACAGTTGTAAATATATATTCCTTCTTTAAATTAGAAAGAACAACTGGAGTATCTAAATTCATTAATTCACTCATTACCTGACGACACATTCCACAAGGTGAAATAGGACGTTCAGCTTGGCCTACTATCGCAAAAGCTAAAACATCAGCTTTTGTATAGCCTTCTGAAATCATCTTTTGTAATGTGTTTCTCTCACTACATGTACCATTAGGATAAGATGCATTTTCAACATTACAACCATATATAATTGTTCCATCCTTTAATAATACTGCAGAACCAACCTTAAAATGAGAATAAGGCACATAGGCAAATTCTCTTCCATGCATTGCCTTATCTACTAATAAATCCCAATCAATGTTCATCTTTTAATACCTGCCTTATTTAAAATCTCATCTTGCTTAGCAAACATAATATTTTCTTCTTCTTTAGTTTGATGATCATATCCAGAAAGATGTAGATATCCATGAACAGCTAAGAATGCAACTTCTCTTACAATTGAATGACCATATTCTTTTGCTTGTTCTCTTGCCTTATCTAAGCAAATGAAAATATCACCCATTTCTTTTCCTCTTGCTTCTTCCTTATCATCAATTTGAGCAAAAGAAATTACATCTGTTGGTCTATCAATATTTCTATATTCTTTGTTAATTCTATGAATTTCATCCATAGATACAAAAATAACATTGAAAAACTTTTTTGAGCCCATTGGCTTAAAAATAGATTTAATTAATCTTTCATATTTAAATACACTTTCTTCTGTTTCATTATAAAAATTAATTTTCATCAGTTATCTCCATAGATTTTTTAATCTTTAAAATTTGTTTTTCTTCCTTATCCTTTAAATTATTAACATTAATAATATTATCGATAATTAATTTAACACTTCTATCAAAAGTAGAACCATTAGAATAATCAGCAAGACATGCAAAATTTACTCTGTTATCCTCAACTAAGCCTAATACAGCATTCTTATTTGATGTTGAAGGATATAAACCAATAGTCTTTCCACCTTTTTCCTTAATAAATTTCATACAAGGAACATCAGTTTGTCCATCACCAACATAAATCATATTTTGGAAAGGAATTCTTCTTGTTGTTTTATGCTTATTTAAATCATAATCATTAGTAATATCTAAAACATTTTTACTAACACGATGGATAAATTGAGTCTTTAAAGTATAATTTATCGCAGTAGCTGGCCAAACAGCCTCACCATCTGAATTATAAACAAATTTACAGCCATAAATTTCTTTAAAATATTTAGCAATTGAAGATCCTTCAATTATTTCAGAATTACCACTAGATAAAATATAATGCTCAATATCGGCGCCATTTTCTTTACCATATTCATTAATACGATCAAACCAGCCTGTTACACCTTTATAAAACTCAATATTTGCTGCACAGCTTTTTAAATAATCCTTAGTTAATTTGATTCCCTTTTTCTTACATTCTAAAACCATAACATACATATATGCTAAGATTTTATCCATTTTACTTTCTTCAGCAACTTTTCCAGCCTCTCCCCAAAATTCTTCTGCAGTCATTCCTAAATTTTTAATAAAGTCATATTCTTGCATATCTTTTGTACATAAAGTTTTATCGAAATCATATAAAATTGCAATTTTAGGTCTAGCCATATAAAATACTCCTTTTATTCTTGATATGTTCTCATAGAAAATTCTTGATTCATTCTACTCATAAGCTGATACATATAATTTAAATAATCAGCATATAATGTAAAATTATATTCATTTTCAACAAATACTTCTCTATATGCCTTCATATCATTAATAGTTAATTCATTACCATCATCATCTCTTAGATAATATTCATACTTAGCAGTTAATTCATCCTTTTTTAAGCCTGTAATTCTAGAAAAATAAGCTACAGCCTTATCAAATGAAAAGCAAGCCTCTTCAAATGTTTCAAAAGAACCTAATGATTGATAAATATTTCTTAAGGTCATATCATTATATTTTTGAAGTTTTTCCTTTTCGGTAAATTCAGGATCATTCATAATAGTTTCAAACATTTCAAAATAATATGACATAATTGGAGAACCAATTACCTGAGTTAAATAGCTTTTTAATGTATCAATTGCTTCAAAATCAATTTGAGCAATAATATCATTATAAACAGCCTCACTAATTAAAGCTCTTTGATATTGAGATAAGAATTTACCCTTTAATTCATCAAAAATAATAAATTTGAATTCAGAATCAGGATTACCATTACCAAAACAAGATAGATTAGCTTTAACTCTTAAGAAATATAGGTTACCTCTATCAGTTCTTTGAATAACTTCTAAAATCTTAAATTCAGCATCCTCTAAATACGGTGTTTTAACACAAAGCTCACCAAGGTTTTCTTTTCCAGCAAGCACATTAAATCTAATATCTAAAAAGTCAGGATCATCAAGCTCATATTTACCGATTTTTTTCTTAGATTCTACATCAACAATAATTTGGAAATCCTTTTTTTGAGATTGAGAATAAATTGCTAAAATAAATTCATCACCATCAAAAACAAAAGGAATATCTAATTGAGAAAAATTTAATACACCAGTATCATATGAATCAATTAAACCAAAGTGATATCTTGCTCTATCAGTAATAATATCATTTGTAATATTATCAATAGAATCAATTAAACCAATAGGGAAAATAGTCATATTTTCTCTTCTTTCTTCTTTAGTCTTTCTTGATTTTCTATTAGAAGAAATAAAATCATCAATATAATGCTTAACATTATTTCCCATAAAAGCATTATCACCAATAGATTTAATTGTTGTAGGTAATATTACCTCACTTATATCACATGAAATGAATGCCCAATCTTCAATTGTTTCTAATCCTTCTGAAAAGAATATTTCCTTTAAGTTTTTACATCCAGCAAAGGCATATTCACCAATTAAACGTAAAGTTCTAGGAAATGTTACTCTTCTTAATTTATTGTGTTTATTAAATGATTTTGAAGCTATTTTACCAACCGGACAAGATTCTATATATTCAGGTATTTCAATTTCTGTATCAGTTGCAGAACAACCAGTTATAACAGCTATTTTACCTTCAATTTCATACTGTAGCATAGGTTACCTCCTATTTAGTCGAAAATATATATTATATTTTATCACATTTTATGGATATTCTCAAATAATAAGTAAATTGGCTATAAAACACATTATAGCCATTAAATATTAGTTTCGCCATCCATTATATTTTTTACAAACAATAAATGAGATACATCGAAATATTTAATTATTTTAGCAATGTTAGAAAAAGATGCTTTGTATAATAATTCATCAGATGAATTATATTTTTTTAATGTATTTAAACTAATTCCTGTCGCAATGGATAAATCATTTAATGAGCAATGATCATTAATACACAACAGTCTTAATATAGTTGATTCTTTGTCTATTTTATTAAAATATTCTAGCAATGATGAAAAATCCATTTCATGATAAATAGAATATAAATCTAACATTTTTTCAAATGGAAGTTTTAAAAAAATGAATTCAAAGCATTTCTTTACATTAAAAAATAAATCAAAATAATTTTGCCCACACCAATAAGCATCATTATATATTCCATAGCTATCATCTTTAACTTTATAACCAGTTATTTGAAAAAATAAAGTCTCTAGCGGATAGTCATACATTTCATCATATCTATTTTTTTGAATAAGATTAATAAAATTACTTCTACATAATGCTTTCGTGAAAGCTTTAAGATGCATTTTATTATTTACAGCTAGCACAAAAAGTCTAGAAAATGATTCTCTTAAATTAAAAAGCTCATAGTCAATCATTATCCATCACCAAATCTCTCATTCTAATGCCTTTTTTATAACGATCAGAATCAAGTAATTCTTTAAATGTTTTATCTGCATTAGTTTTTCTTTTATAATAATCCTTTTGGGATTTTTCCTCAACAGATTCATAATCAATAAATTTGATTAAATCAAATGCTCTTTTAGAAATCAATACATATTGCTTCCCTAAATCACCTGCCAAAAAGATACTATTCAATGATTCTAATGTTATTTCACTTCTAATAAAAGCCTCTGGAAAATGGAAATAGCTATCATCCGCACGATAACCAATAATAACATCATAGTCATTAACATCAAGTAAATATTTATCTTCTAAGTATTTTAATTCTCTTGGAAAATTATCTTTTAAATTACTAGATAATATCCTATTATTCATAAGTAATGCAATCCAATATAAAACATTGTCAAAAGGTGGTTTAGTCAAATCTAAAATTTTTAAATTGTCATCTCTCAATGAGTACTTGTTAACAAAGCCAATACCACTTTTTTTGCTAGCCCATTCTTTAGCAAGCTCTTTATTGCTAGTACAATAAAAACCAAGTCCATAATCATTATGAACATTTCCTTGTTTATAAACTGGCTTTACAATTATCACTTCACTACCATGATATAATATTCTTTCCATAAATTTTTTGTACCATTTTATACGGTTTAGTATATTACAATACACCATTTTTAATATTTTAGGTACATATTTCCTTTCGATTATATTATAACATTCATTTTCAATGAAGACAATAATTATGTACTAATTTTCTCATATTTAGTATACTACAATACACTAATTCTACATTTTTAAGTACATTACAATAAATCATATACAAATATCACAAAAAAGAGAAGCTTAAGCTTCTCTATTTTCTATCTTTTCTTTAATTCTTCAGTAATATCATTCCATGAAACACCCTTTGATTGCATTTCAACAGTTAAATGATAAATTAAATCAGCAACCTCAAAAATCATATCATCCTTTTTACCATCCTTAAATGCTAAAATGGCTTCAGTTGCTTCTTCTCCAACCTTCTTTAAGATTTTATTATCACCATGATCAATTAAATAATTTGTATATGATCCTTCCTTTGGATTATCTATTCTATCTTTTATAGTTTTTTCTAAATTGATAAATTCATTATCAGAATCAGTAATTTTACCTCTATTTAATGTAATTTCAACATCTTCATCTAAATCTCTATAAAAGCATGTTACATTTCCTGTATGGCATGAAATGCCACCAACCTGTTCAACTTGGAAAAGTAAAGCATCACCATCACAATCAATAGCTAAGCCCTTCATTTTTTGAAAATAGCCTGATGTTTCACCTTTAACCCATAATGATTTTCTAGATCTAGAATAATATGTCATTTGTTTAGTTTCTAATGTTTTTTCTAATGCTTCCTTATTCATATAAGCAACCATTCTTACATGCTTATTATGATAATCTTGAATAACA
>JAFXUP010000168.1 GCA_017524905.1 Acholeplasmatales bacterium
ACCTGGCTTACCTAACCATAATGAATCCGCATTTAATACAATCTTTTCATTAACAGGATGGCCATAGATCATCCCGCCCATTCTGCCATTACCAATTGGTAAAGCATCATTAAAGCCTTCCTTATCCTTTTTGCCAGTTTTTGCATAAAAATCAAATACTTTTTTCATAGAATCACCAAATTATAATCCTTATTTGGATTTTAACAACCAAAAAGAATGATTGTCAACAATTTGAAATGGTCTACATTAATTTGTAGACCATTTTTCTTTACTTGCCTGAAACAGATAATGAATTAACTAAAATAGAACCTGTTCCTACATTTGAATTAATTTCAAAATCATTTGATATACATTTAATATCATTTAGCATATCAATAAAATTACCTGATACAATGATTAATGTTACAGCTTCAGCAATTTTACCATCTCTTATTACATAACCACTAGATTGTAAATTAAAAGCACCAGAAACTGAATTAGCACCAGCATGTAAGCCTTGAATTGATGTAATATAAATGCCTTCTTTAATATCCTTTATCATATCATCAAATGAAATATTTGATGTTTTAAAGCATAAATTAGAAATTGATACTGCTATATTTCCACTTCTATCCTTAAAGCCATTTCCTGTTGATTTTGTATTCATCATCTTGGCTGTTTTTAAATTATGTAAATAAGTAACTAATTTACCATCCTTTACAACCTCTTTATTAAAAGCTTTAACACCTTCATCATCAAATGGTGTTTGATTAAATGAAATCTTATTTAATGGTTCATCAGTTATTGTAATATTTTTACCAAAAACATCTGTTCCAATTTTATCTTGTAAAGGAGATGCTTTCTTTAATACTACTTCAGCAGAAAACATTGATGAAAATGTTGCAATTAAGCTTGAAGCTACCTTATTTTCGAATACAACTGGGTATTGAGAGCTCTTATATGATTTAGCTCCTATAGATGATAAAGGTCTTTCAACTGCGAATTTATAAGCTTTTTCTTTATCAATATCCTTAATATTATTTAAATATTGGAAAGCAAATCCAGTTTTAACATCATTTTCAACCTTAATCATTGTTTGAATAACAAATACTGCATTTCTTGATTTTTTGTTAACATTTAAACCATTTGAATTCTTTATTGAAACATAATTACCATATATTTCAATTACTGATTTAGAATTAACAATGTTTGGACATTTTGCTTTAAATTCATTTTCATATTTTATACAAAGATTTGCTAAATCATCTAGACTATATTCATCAAAATCATTTTCTTTTTCTTCTAATTTAGGATAATCCTTATCCCCTTCATAGATGAAATATGGATCATTTGATTCAATAACTTTAGCATTTTCTATTAATCTTTTAATAATATTTTCAATTTCATCATCAGAATCATTTTCAACATAAATTGCGGCAATATGATTATTATATACGCCTCTTACATAAATTTCTGTTGAGTTTTCAACTGTGTTTTTATCAATTTTAGAATTAAATGTTTCAACACTTATTGCTTCACTAACTCTTTCATATACTTCAATATCAGTAATGCCTTTTTCCTTTGCGGCATTTAATAGCTTATTAAAATCCATTACTTCTTACCTCCATTTCCACCTACAGTCATATTTAAAATTCTAATTGTAGGTTCACCTACATTGGCTGGAATAGAGCCTGAAGATGCTCCACAAACACCATGACCAAATGTTTGGTTATTAGCTACCATATCAATATTTAATAAAGCGTTAGCTCCATTTCCTACTAATGTAGCTCCTCTAACTGGATGAGTAATTTTACCATGTTCAATCATATATCCTTCATTAACAGCAAAATTAAATTCTCCTGTTGCAGGATTTACTGAACCACCACCTAATGATTTAGCAAATAAGCCATATTCTGTTGCGGCAATGATTTCTTCAAAAGTTGATTTACCATTTGCAATATATGTATTAGTCATTCTAGATGTTGGAGAATATTTATAAGATTCTCTTCTTGATGCACCAGTTGATGGCATATTCATAAGCTTACCATTCTTTTCATCTACCATGTAATTTGTTAAGATACCATCTTTAATTAATACGTTCTTTGTAGTTTTATTTCCTTCATCATCAATATTTGTAGAACCCCATTCATTAAAAATTGTTCCATCATCTATTGCAGTTACAACACTTGATGCAATCTTTTCACCTTTTTTACCAGTAAATACTGACATGCCTCTTGCAACAGCTGATGCTTCAAGTGGATGTCCACAAGCTTCATGAAATAAAACTCCACCAAAGCCGTTATGAATAACAACAGGATATACACCGCCAACCATTTCAGGTGCATCAACCATAACTACAGCTGATTCAGCTATTTCTTTAGCAAAAGATACTAAATCCTTTTCCTTATATCCATCAATAGAGAAGTTACCACCTACAGATGCACCATTTGATTGTTTTTTTCCATTGTGTTCAGCAATTACTGAAAAATAAATTCTTTGTTGATTTCTTGTATCAGAAATATATTTTCCATTTGTATTAGCAATAATTACCTCTTGAGTTGTATCACTTAATTGGGCAATATATTGAACAATTAAAGGAGAATAATCCTTAACTGCATCATTACAAATATTTAAATATGAAATCTTTTCATTTAAATCAACATCCTTAGATAATCTACCTAATTTAACAGCAGTTTGTTCTGCACGCTCTTCTTTTAATTCTTTGATTTCTTTAATATCCTTAGAATTAAAGCTTGATTTTAATTTATTAGATAATTCTAATAAACCATCTTGATTAATTTTAGATGTGTAGCCATAAACTTCTCTACCATCTTTAATTATTCTTATACCAGCACCATAAATATGCTTAGATGTAGCTTTATCAACCTTGCCACTATACATTAAAATATTTCCTTGATATGTATCTTCAAAAAATATTTCTGCAAAATCAGCACCAGTTGACATAGCATTACTTAAAACATTTTTTGCAATTTGTTTATTAAACATAATGTCCTCCTTCAAAACCCTGTCTAAATTATATATTTATATTATTTCTTTAGCAATATAATTTTGATAGAAAAAAACATAAATATATAAAAAAAGAGTCTATAAAAACCCTAGTTTTTACAGACTCTTCTAATCATTGATAATTTTATCAAGCTTATTTTCTATTTCAGTTGCTATTAAATCTAATTTTTCATTAATAATTTCAACAAGCTCAACATATTCTTCAACAAAAGGCATATTGAATAATTCTTCTTTTATTTTATTATATTCATCCTCATATATTTTTGCTTGCTTTAATTGATTAAATTCTTTAGCATTAACTAATTGTTTTTGTTTTTCTTTTAATTCAGCAAATTTAAGCTTTATCTTTTCATTATTATCAATATATTTTTCTAATTCTTTATATCTTTTAGTTTCTTCTAAATTATTAATGTAATTTTTTAATTCATCAATATTATTCAACTAAATCACCTATCATAAACCAAGTATTAGCTTTTGTAATTTTAACTTTAACAAATTTACCAATTAAAGATTGGTCAGTAGATTCAAAATGAGTAAGCTTATTATTTGGTGTATATCCGCTCATCATGTTTTCACCAGATTTTGCAGGTCCTTCAACTAAAACCTCAACCTCACGACCAATAAAACGCTCATGGCCCTTTAAATAGCCTTCATTAGTTGCTTCACATAATTCATTGAACCACTTATGCTTATCTTCAGCTGAAATAGGATCATCCATTATAGCTGCAGGTGTTCCTTCTCTTGGAGAATAAATAAATGTGTATGCTCCTTCAAAGCGAGCTTCCTTTACTAATGAAACTGTATCTTTAAATTCCTCATACGTTTCACCAGGGAAACCAACAATAATATCTGTAGTAATAGAAATATCAGGAATAAGCTCATATAGTCTATTAATCTTATCCATATATTCTTTTCTTGTATATTTTCTATTCATTATCTTTAATACTCTATCATTTCCTGATTGAACTGGGAAATGTAGATGTGGCATTACACTTTTACAATTAGCCATTGCTTGCATTGCCTTTTCATCCATATCTCTTGGATGAGGAGATGTAAATCTTACTCTATCAATACCAATTTTATCAATATCAACTAATAAATCTCCAAATGTATATGAACCATCATTTAAATCCTTACCATAGGCATTAACATTTTGACCTAATAAAGTAATTTCTTTATAGCCTTTTTCCTTTAATTCTTTAACTTCTGCTAAAATATCTTCTTTAGCACGAGAACGTTCCTTACCTCTAGTATATGGAACTATACAATATGTACAGAATTCATCACAGCCATACATAATATGAACCCAAGCCTTAAATGTTGATTCTCTTCTTTTAGGAGCACATTCTAAAATGCTTCCTTCATTTGATAAAACCTCAACAACTGTTTTTCTTGTTTCAAAAACCTGACTAATTAAATATGGAAGATGGTCTCTATTATGAGTACCAAAAACAATATCAACAAATTCATATGAATTAATTAATTTATTTGTAGCTTTTTCTTCTTGTGGCATACATCCACAAATACCAATAATCATATCAGGATGTAATCTTTTTCTACCCTTTAATTGGCCTAATACACCCCAAATTCTTTGTTCAGCATTTTCTCTTACAGCACAAGTATTTAAAAGTACAACATCAGCATCAATAGGATCATTTGATAATGTATATCCTACTGATTCTAAAATACCTGCCATAATTTCTGAATCTGCCATATTACCTTGGCATCCATAAGTATAAATATAATATGTTTTACCTTTACCTAAATCTTTATATTTTTCTTCCACCTCATATTTTATTGTTTCAGTAGGCATCTTTTTTCTTAATTTTGCTGCCTTTAAAGATGGTAAGAACATGTTTTCTATATCTTTATCTAATTTACTCATATTTTTTCCTCTTTTTTTAAACAAAAGCTATTATAGCTTATATTTAAGATTAATTCTAGTTATTTTATTAGTTTGACCTAAATCAAGTATTACACCGCAAATTTGAAATTCATTTGTTTGAGCAACCTTTAATCGATCAAATATACCAGTTCTAAAGCGTTCTATAACCATATCCTTATCATCACCTAAAATTGACTCATAAGGACCACACATACCCAAATCAGTTATATAACAAGTATTATTATAAACTTCCTCATCAGCTGTTTGAACATGAGTATGAGTTCCTAATACTGCATCAACCTTACCGGCAAAATCATAGAAAAATGCCTTTTTTTCACTTGTTGCTTCTGCATGAATATCAACAATAACATAATCAGCTTTATTATTTTCTAAAATTTTATCCATTGTCTTAAATGGACAATCTAAAGGTGAATTAATAAATACTCTACCCATTAAATTAACTAATAATAATTTTTTATCATTATAATTTATCATCATATAGCCCTTACCATAATTTGTATTAATATTGGCAGGTCTAACAATTGAGGCATCATCAATATATTCTTTTATTTCGGATTTAGAAAAAGTATGATTACCCATAGTCATAGCTGTTATACCAATAGTTTTTAATTGCTTATAATGCTTTTGACTTAACCCTTTACCTTGAGTAACATTTTCAGCATTAGCTAAAACCATATTTATTTTATATTCTTTTTTTATATCTTCGATGGCTTTTGCTAAAACATCAATAGTTGCTTCACCAACGATATCTCCTAAATATAATATTTTCATTATGCCTCCTAAAAGATTTAAAAAGAGTGAATTAATCACTCTTTTATTTATTATTTTGCAACCTCTACAGCTCTTGTTTCTCTTACAACTGTAACCTTAATAGTACCAGGGTAAGAAAGCTTATTTTCAATTTCTTCTTTGATTTGTCTTGCTATTGAGAATGTAGAAACATCATCAACCTCTTCTGGATTAACAATAACTCTAACCTCACGACCAGCTTGGACAGCAAATGAAGATTGAACACCCTTAATTGAGTTTGAAATAGCTTCAAGATTTTCAAGTCTCTTTGTATAATTTTCTAATGAATCTGATCTAGCACCAGGTCTTGCTGAAGATAATGCATCAGCTGCAGCAACTAATACTGCAATAACACTCTTTGGTGGAACATCTTCATGGTGAGATGCTATAGCATCAACAACCTCTTTAGGTTCATGATACTTATTAGCAATTTCAACACCTATTTCTACGTGTGAGCCTTCGATTTCGTGGTCAACAGCCTTTCCAATATCATGGAATAAGCCAGCACGTCTTGCTAAAATTTCATTTTCACCAATTTCAGCTGCAAGCTTACCAGCAAGCATAGCAGTTTCAATTGAATGATCTAAAACATTTTGACCATAACTTGTACGGAAATGTAATCTACCTAAAAGCTTAATTAAATCTGGATGAACCTTACCAATACCTGTTTTAAATACAGCATCTTCACCCATTTCTCTAATAGACATTTCAACTTCTGAACGACATCTTTCAACAACAGCTTCAATTCTTGCTGGATGAATTCTACCATCAGAAACTAAAATTTCTAAAGACTTTTTAGCGATTTCTCTTCTTACTGGATCAAATCCTGATAAAACAATTGCTTCAGGAGTATCATCAATAATTAAATCAACACCAGTTAAAGATTCAATTGTTCTAATATTTCTTCCTTCTCTACCAATAATTCTTCCTTTCATTTCTTCTGCAGGAAGTGATACAGTAGATACTGTAGTTTCAGAAACTGAATCACCAGCATATTTTTGAATAGCTAAAGCTAAAACATCTCTTGCTTTTGCTTGTGCGATATCTCTTGCTTTTTCCTCTTCTTCTTTAATGTATGAAGCAATTTCTAATTTCATTGATTCTTTAACGTTATCCATAATAAGCTTTTTAGCTTCTTCCTTGTTTAAATTACCAATTTCAATTAATTTTTGTTCTTGCTTCTTTAAAATGGCTTCAACCTTAATATTTTGTTGTTCTAATTCTGCTTTTTTCTCATCAATCTTATTTTCCTTAGAGCTTAAAAGATCTTCTCTATGATCAAGATTAGACGAACGTCTATCTAGCATATCTTCACGTTGATTAAGTTTATTTTCAAGTTCAACTACTACGCTCTTCCTATCTTTAATATCTTGATCTGCTTCTTGCTTTAATAAAGCAATTTCTTCTTTAGCATCATTAATAAGTTCTTTCTTTCTTTGATTAGCATCATTATTAGCTTGTTCAACAATTTTTCTAGCTTCTTCTTTAGCATTAGAAATTGTTTTATCATGTTTTTTTAAGCGAATTGCATAGCCAACAAATACACCTATACCAGCGCCTAAAACTAAACACAAAATAATAAGGGCAACCCATACGCCTGTTTCTAAGGCAGCATATATTATTGTTTGCATAATTGCCTCCCCATATTATCGTTATAAATTCTATTTTTTACAATAAAACCTATCAAATTTATTATATATTTTTTATCAGTTTTAGTCAATCAAAAATGGACTTTTATCCCATTATCTTTTAAATATTAAATTATTTATTTTTTTATAAATGTTTTAATGAATTTTATCTTTTGTTTTGATATAATATACATAAGAAGTTATATAGTGAGGTTTATATTATGGGAAAAAATGAAAAAAATAAACAAAAAAGAAAACTTCCCTTTGGAAGAAATCTATTTACATTAATATTCGTTGCTGTTACATTATTAGTTTTATCATTAATAATCTATACAGTACAAAGCTATGTTACAGCTGCTAATAAATCAAAATATACTCCATTTGTAACCCAAACAATTACAGATGGTAAAGCTACTGATTTTGCTGAAGGCTCATTCAATACAATTGATGAAAGAATGAAATTTGATAAATTTAATGCAATGGGTGTTTTATTGACTTGTACTAAATATGTTGAAGATGATTCAAATGCTACAACAAGACAAGCAATTTATAAAGTTTCAGTTTATAAAAATGATAACACTCCAGCTTTAAAAAATGGTAAGGTTAGCGTTTCAATTTGTATGGCAGCACCTTGGGTAGGATTTATTAAATATCCTTCTTCTTCATCTGCTAAGGAATTAGAAATTTGTGAAAATGAAGAAGCTGCTAAGGCTACATCAAACACAAAATATAAAACATTTACAATTTCAGGTCAAATTGATTTCCCTGCAAAGGTAAATACATGGCCTGTACCTGTTACAGTAGACACTCCAACAATTTATTTATATTTAACATATACTGATACATATTCTAAAACTAAAACAGTTGTATTAGAATATGGATATCATAATCTTATTCCTCAAGATGGCGGTATCATAAAATAGAAAAAAGTGGTTAAACCACTTTTTTTATTTTTTAATAATCTTTTGCAATGATATGATAATTCATATCCTTTAAATCTTCTCTATCATTAGTTAATCCTTTTAACACTAATGCTGTTGCATAAATATTTAAAGGATTATCAAAATCAATATTAACTACAAAATTATATGCAAAATCAACAGTAATTTCTTTTCCTTCTTCTTTTTCATCTAAATCAAAGAAATTAAATCCAATAAATCCAGATACTGTTTGAGTAAAGCCTGCAATACCCATTAAAATAGTTATATCCTTTTCTTGAGCAAATTTTAATACATCTTCTTTTTCACTCAAAATAAATTCATATAACGTTTCAATCTTATCATTATAAGGATATAAATAGAATAAAACATCATTTTCAGTTGTTGCATCCTTATATTTTTTAGGATTATCTAAAAAATTATTTAACTTTTCCTCTTCTGCCTCATATGCTAAAACTGCTTCTGGCTTTAATATGCTTTTATATTTATGGAAATCTTCAATTTCTCTTTCCATAAAGAATGTTTTTTCAGCACCAATAATCTTATAGCCTTTATTGATAAAGAATTCTTGTAATTTATCTACATCCTCTTTATCACAAGTAATTTCTAATAAAAACTTGTCAGTCATTCCCATTGGCTTATATGTTAAATATTCTTCAGGGTGTTCTGCTATAGATGTATAGCTTCTTTCTATTCTTCTTTTATTTGAAAGCTTTGCTTTCTTTTCAAATTGTTCAATTTTAATATCTACTGCCATTTTAAAAATCCTCTCATGCAAAAAACTAATTAAATTTTAGCATAATCTAAAAAAAAGCTCAATCATTGATTGAGCATTTTTTCATTATCACATATGTCTTCTTGAAGGGTATACAATTGGGAAAACTATTGTTGGATAAGAAGGCTTATATGTTGATACCTTATCTAAAGATGTGTCATAGCTTGATTGAGATAAAGTAGGTAATGTTACTTGGTAATCAATTCCATAGCTATAATTAGAATTTGCTTGATGAGCCTCAGCCATTATATATGTAGATACTAAAAAATAATTATAAGAAATTGTATCTCCATCATCCCATGTTGCATCTACTCCATACCAAATGCCATCAACTTCAACATAATTCCAAACATGACCACCACCAGAAGATGAGCCTAAAACTATTAAACAATTTAAATCAGTTAAATAGCTTAATAATAAATATGTTTCTGCATAACATTCACAAACACCTTCTGAATAATATGCAACACCTAAAATATTATGTGCCCAATATTCTTCTGAGGCATTACCTGAATTATCATATGCATATTTAATTTTATTACAAATATAATCATGAATCATTTTAGCAACACTGTAATCATCATATGATTCTAATGCTTGATACTCGCTATTAAAATCATTAATCATATCTAAAACATATTCGTTTGCTTTATATCTATCCTCTGCCTTAGCAAAATCAGTACCACCTAAAAATAAGAATTTATAAGTAGTATTGCTTCCTGAGCCTTCTGTTTCAACTGTATATCCTGTATATGTAAAATAATATAAAGGATTTTCTTCAATAAAAGTTATCCAAGCTGATGCAATTACATCTGTATATTTTGATTTTGTATATTCATATTCACCAATAACAATATAATTAAAGCTTGATGTTTCATATATTTCATAATCCTCATCACTTGCTAAAAAGTTATGAGCATCCTCATAAAATGTTTCATAAACATCCTGCATTAATTTACCATATCTTGTATCATTTCCTAATGCTTGATATCCATATAATGTTTCATAATCTTCTTCATATTGATATAAGCTTAATGCTAATAATTGATATTTATTATCAATTGATGTTACATCATCTTCTATAGCTGGAGTTGTTGTATCTTTTTCTTCATCAGTTGAATCATCTTTTGTATCTTCATCTTCAATTTGATCTTTTACATCTACAATATCTTCTTCATTTTCAGTTTCATCTTCTTGAGTAGAAACATTTCCTGTTTCAGTTTTAGTTGAATCAATTAAAAATTCAGTTATATCACTAATTTCGCATGAAGCTAATGATATTGTTAATAATCCTAATGATAATAATCCAATAATTTTATTTTTTTTCATATAAAACACATCCTTTATAATTATGAATTATTTTTATTTACAACTATAATATAAAACCCAAACTTAAATTTTAATTAAAGTTTTAAAAAAAATTTAAAGAAAAAAGCCCTAAGGCTTTATTTCAACTTCTACTGGAATAATTTCTTCCAAATCATAATTATAATTTTTAAAATAAATTATTTTAGTTTCAATTTTATTAATATCTTTAAACATTATTTCAGCTGATTTACGATAAACATTTAATTGATTTTGATATTCATTTTTAATGATATAGCTAAATTGTTCATCATTTTGATAACCAATAAAATCAGATTTATAATCTATAATTAAAATTTTATCTTTATATTTTATAAATAAATCCATTGTACCATTTAAATAAATTAATGAATCAGCATCTGTTTTAAATTCATCGATAACTTTATTTTCAAATAACGAATAGCTAAATTCAGGTTCAACCATAACTGCATCCTTTAATAAAGATATTTCGCTATAATATTTTTTAGTAGCTTTTAAAACTGATATTATAAATTTTTCATATTTTATATAATCATTCGTAAAATCAATATCATTTGCTGATTCATAAATTGATTGTCTTGCTAAAGCTTTCAAATCATCTAGACTATAATTAGATAAATCATTATTTTTTCTTCTTAAAATAAGCAATTCCAATGATCTATGCATAATTGTACCCAAGACATTGCCAAATGGTCTTAAAGGATTAAAATCAGCAGTCTTATCTCTTTTTTCATGGATTTCATATTTTGATGGACTCATATGAATGATATTTGGTTTATAACAATTATTAATTTCTAATTCAAATGAATTGTATTCTAAAGGCATAGTTTTTTCTTCTAGAGTTACTATACCAGAAGGAAGATTACCATATTGGAATTTTTCTAAATCATTAAAATGATAATCATAACCTGTTCTATTAAATAGCTTTTCATCTTCAATAGCATTAGAAAAAATTAAAACATTCATCGCACGTGTTGCTGCAACATATTCTAATCTTCCATATTCTCTTTGGCTTTCCATAAAGGCTTTTTTGCTTAATTCTTGATTTAAGTCTACACCGAAATGATATAAATTACCTTCTTTGAAATAAGATTCTTTTCTATCACAAGTTCCACCATTATCAACCCAAATAACAATATTTCCTTCTAATCCCTTTGATTTATGAGCGTTCATAAATCTAATACTTGGAGCATGCTCATCCATAATTAATTCTTCTGATATTTCAGATTCAAAATATTTATCAAAATAATCAGCTAAGGAAATCGCATTTGAAATACTTTTAGCAAAAGCATTTTCAATTGCTTGAGTAAGCTTAATATAAATTGATTGATACGAATCTCTATCACCTAAAATATAATCTAGATGTTCCTTTAAATATAATGCCTTACCATAACCTGACAAATCATGAGTATCATTTAAGATTGAATCATATAAATCATTATAAAAATTAAATGCTTCATCCTCATTATTAAAATTCTTATCATAATCATTCATTCTTAAGGCTTCAATTGCGCCCATTTTTGCAATTCTATCTTGAGGAGTTACAATTCCTCTAAATAGTCTTCTAAAAACCTTTAATCCATGCTCATTTTTAAAATCAACTCTTCCTGAAATCGAAACAGGAATATCATATTTTTTGAATGCTTCAACAAATCTAACAGATTTATCAAATTGATGGAATAAAACTAAAAAATCATTATAAGCTATTTTTTGATATTTA
>JAFXUP010000169.1 GCA_017524905.1 Acholeplasmatales bacterium
AAACTCGTGTCAACAACGCTGTATCAATTTTCAATTTTTTTATTCTAATTTCCCATTTGTGCGTTTGTCTTTTGGACTTTGTTATGTATAGTTAACTTATCCATCTAGGTAGCCCTAATATCAACTTCTTGTTCATTGAGCCACGATTTCGCTATTGCTTCTTTTCACGCTCCATTACTGGTTTACGCTTTGCAAGTTGCTATCGAGTTGGCGACAACTACCTCTCTTGGGACTTTCACCCTAGACATATAACATATAGCATGCCCGACATACATTAAAAAGAGATACGATTTTTCGTATCTCAATATATAAAATCAATCTTAATAATTTCTTTTTCTATTAATAATCACAAGTAAAACAGCACCTATTATTATAGATGATAAAATGCTTATTGTTATAGCTAAAACTAAATTTGAACTCTTAGCTTTACTTAAAGTAAGATTATTTGAAGTTTTTCCATCCGAATATTTAATAGATATAGTATGATCACCTTCATCTAATTTATTCATGTAATCATCTTTAATATGAATAACCATTTCAGGCTCTTCATCAATTTGATTATTATAATCTTCTATTTCATATTCATCTTCTGCTAATGGATTTCCATCGATGAAAATATCTGAAAATTTTGAAACAGGTCCATTTGATTTAATGCTTACTTTTTTATTGTTATTTTCATATTTTAAATCTTCTGATTCAATTTTATATTCTTCATCATCATCTTCTATATAATCAAATTGTTCTTGCTTACTATCGTTTTTAGTTTTTATATTTCTATAAAAATTTGAAGAATAGATTACAGAAGAAATATTTGTAGCTCCACCAGCATGATCTACATAATCCATTGCTATAATACCAAAGAATCTTTCTTTAGCATCCTTTTTATATGTTTCTTGAATATAAGCTACAATTTGTGGATTGATAGATTCAGCATAGCCTAGAGGAGAACCAAAAGGATCAACCTTTGCAATATTATTGGCTGAAGCGTAGTTTAGCATAAAAGCATCAAATCCATTTTCTTTTGCCATATCACTAAATTTTTGAGCACTATCCAATCCATTTTTAACCCAAGTCCATTTTTCTTCCCAATTAGCCCAGCTAATCTTATCGTATTTATTATCCTTATAAATTGAATAGCCTCTTTCTTTATTCTCTAATACACAGCCAAATGTCTTATTTGTCTCATCACCATAAGAGCCACTTCCAGCATTTTGGAATGCAAAATTCACTTTTTTTCCTTCTTTTTCGATTAAATAATTTGCATTTGAACCGATTCCATCTAATAATGTGATACCTTTAATTGCCTCATTATACACAGTTGTAGTTTTATAACCTAAATAAATATAATCTCCACCAGCTTTTTCATTTAAATTATTATCAATTAGGGTATATCCCTCACTAGTTAGCTTAGATTTAATTGATTCAACGTTTGCTCCACCGAATAGCTTTAAATCTTTTATAAATGTGGCATTTGAATTGTTAACATTTTTTTCAAAATGTAAATATATTTGATCTCCACCAGCACCTTTATTTAAATCTAATGCATTTAAAGAACCATCTTTTTTATTATTAAATGATATCGCTGTTAAAGCTTTTGAATCTATTTCATCTTTAGTATAATATAAGCTTATTTTAGATCCCCTAGTATTACTATTTAAATCTCCTAAAACCTCTTTAAAATGAGCATCTCCATCAAATGGAGTTCTATCATAATTAAGTCCAGACATTACAATTTTTAAAGGATTTTGATTATACCAATAATTATTTGTATTAAAATCACTTAAAACAACGATTTTACCCCTACATTCACCTAATGTTGGAATCTTATTTCCTATATAAATTTGTGGGTAATTTGGATTGTTTTCTATAGCCTGCTTCATAAAAAATTCATATGCATATCTTTCAGCTAAAGCATTATTACTACCATCATCTGTAGATAAATCTAAAATCACAGTTTCTGTTTTATTCTTATCTAAAAATGACTTAATCCAACCCATAAGTATATCATTAGATAATATTTTGTATGCATTAGTATTAATTTCTGTTTCCTCTGATTTTGCCTGACATGTATATCCACCATGAACAAGTTTTAAATGGTCACTTGCAAATTTTATATCTCCATCCTTAGTTCTATCTAAGGTTGATTCTTTAAGTCCGTATCTAATATCAAAATATCTAACTCCATGCTCTAAAAGTCCTTCTTCTATAACATTCTTATTAGATTTGAATATTTGTTTATTGTACCATACCTGAGTGCCAATATGATATTCCTGACATGATGTGAATTTAGAAAAAGGGAATACTGCTGATGTATGAGCAGTTCCTGCATCATGAGCTCCTGGTATTGTAATATCTGTTAATTTTACATCATCATCGATAAATTCCATCCATGAATTAGGATCTACTTCACTAATCATAGTATTACCTTCGTTGTTAATTTTATTTACATGAAGGAATATATCATCACCACCAGCCCTTTTATTTAAATCCATATCACTTACAGCGCCATTTTTTGTATTATTAACTCTAATATTTCTTAATGCCATTTTGTATTTATCTTCTTCTTTGGTATAAAACAAATGCAAATCAGCACCACCGGCATTACTATTTAAATCTCCTTTTATTCCTTTAAAATGAGAATCTCCATCATATGGACAAATATTATAAGTTCTATTATTAATCTTTACGGTATCAACCATATATTTGTTACCATCAAGAACTACTATATCTTTGATTGCCTCTTTATAATCAGTAGTTGTTTTATAGCCTAAATATATATAATCTCCACCTGTATTTTTATTTAAATCATATTCAATTACTTCATAGCCTTCTTTTCTTAATAAATCCTTACAAGGATTACCATCACTTTTTCCTACGAGCTTAATATCTTTTATATATGTTGGATTTTTAACCTTAACCATTTCTATATTTTGATAAGGAGCTTTTGTTATATGAATATAACACGAATTTAATGCATTTTTATTATTCTTATATTGTGTAATATCTATACCGTCTAAAGAAAAATAAGCATAATTATTGATTGTGATTTCACTAAGTGCAGACATATTATAATCTTGAGGGCTAATTGATGATTGCTTTGTATAATATAAATATATTGGATTCTTATCATTTGAACCATTATTTATATTACCCTTTGACTTAGTAAAGCCTCCATCACCTAATACAGGACACAATTCAAATATTCTATTATCATAATCTAATACATCTTCTGGAAGAGCATTTTTATCATTAGGTACATATAGATGTAAATCCTGTATCGCATCACTATAGCTAGTAGTTGTTTTATAACCTATATATACGATATTTTGATTTTTTGTACTATATGAATCAAAGCTCTTTTCTACCATATAATAGCCTTTTTGCTTTAGCATATTTCTCGCATCATCAATTTTTTTATTACTATCTAGTCCAACTAATAATATGTCAGAAATATATTTTTGTATTCCAGATGATGATTGCTTAGTACCATCTATAAATGCCTTTTCGTCGGCATATTCAACAAAGCTTTCACTTCTTTTCGCAAGCTTAATTTGGATAGCCTCTGCTCGATAGCCATATCCAACAGTACCGGCTGATTCTCCGTTTTTAGCCCATCCTAGCCAACCAATATTTTGTGAATATATCTTATAATAAATATCATATTCTTTAGCTAAATCATCTGTTAGCTTAATTTGGATAGCTTCAAATGCAGTATTTTTTCCTACAGTACCGCTTTCTTTATCATCCGATTTAAATTCTTTTTCCCAACCAAGGTTTGAAATGTGAGTTTTATATGAAACACCACCATTCGAAGCACCTTCAATTTTTATTTTAATAGCTTCTATTGGTTTGGATTCATTTATGCTTCCTGCAAGCTCGCCATCCTTTACATAATTCTTCCAACCAACAGTTGATTGATGAACTGAATATGAAACAGACACATCACTAGCTTGA
>JAFXUP010000170.1 GCA_017524905.1 Acholeplasmatales bacterium
CATCAGCTTCAATTAATTTAATAGTATGCTTAATAGTTGTTGGATTTGTTCTTTTAGTAGTCCATTTTAATCTAAATGTTACATAGTCTTCATCTAAATCGTTGCTTTCATATTCTTTTAGTAATGCTTTAGAGAAAATATCACAAATAAAGTATCCTTTATCATTTAAATGATTTTTAACACTAGAAAATAATTGTTTTATTTTTGTTTTATTATTTAAGAAATTTACAGAATCAAAAAAGCAAGTAATCATATCATATTTTTTATTGATTTTAAAATTTGTCATATCAGCATGATATAAATTAAAATTTAAATGATTTACTTTTTGTTTTTCTTTAGCTATTTCTAATATAGTTTCTGATAAATCTAGTCCTTCAGCATCATAGCCTTTCATATTAAGCATTGTTACAAGGGTTGCAGTACCACAGGCTAAATCTAGGATTTTATCGCCTTTTTTTAGGTATGGTTCAATAAATTCTAACCATAAATCATAATTAAGCTTAGACATTACTTCATCATAATAATATCCAAATTTTTTATATTCGTTCATTATTTTTTCACCTTCAATGAATCTATTATATTTTTATCAGGATCAATATAAATTGTTTTTTGATGTGCCATTGTAACAAATGATCCTTTTATCTTAGGAACCTTTTTAAGGTTTTTAATTTTTGTATAATCTACAGGAACAGAAGAAGATTCACCTAAAGTTGAATAGAATGCAGCAATTAAGGCTGCGCATCTTATTTCATCTTCCGTAATATCTTCTGATTTATGTAAAACTACATGAGAGCCTGGTGCATCTTTAACATGGAACCATAATTCATTTGGTTTAGATAATTTATGTGTTAAATAATCATTTTGAACATTATTTTTTCCAACTGAAATATATGTTCCATTTAAATCATATGTTAAAAGCTTAGGCTTTTGTTTTTTCTTATTTTTATTTTCTTTATCAAATAAATATTTATTATTTATTAATTCTTCCTTAATTTCTAAAGCATCATTAATATTTGAAATACTAATTTGGAATGATAATGATTTGAAATAGGTAATTTCATTTTCACATTTTTCAATTTGTTCATTAATATATGAAATAGCACTTTTTGATTTTTGATATTTTTTATAATATTTATTTGAATTTTCAAGTATTGTATGTTTTATATCTAAAGGTATTTTTACTAATTCATTATTATAATAATTTAATATTTCAATATATTTTTGTTTTTCTTTTAAATTAGGATATGTTAATAAAAGCTCTCCATAAAGCTTATAATTTTCTGCCTCATCGGTATTATTTAATTCTTTATTACGCTTAATAAGCTTATTTTCAAGCTTTTTAATCTCTTTATTAATAAATGATGATAAATCATTCGTCTTTGATTTTATCTTAGCATTTAAGTCCTCTTGATAATAATAATCATCAAGCATCTTTGATAATGATTCATATGTTTTAATTGGTTTAATATCAAATGAATTATAATAAAAATCTTTTTTATTATTAAAATTTAAAAAAGAAGAAGGAATGATTTCTTTGTGTAGATAATTATAAAAATTTAAGGCATGTTCATCATTTTTAAAAATAGGCTCTGCAATACTAAATGAAACTCCATTAAATGTATTCATATAATCCTTTGGTGTTTCTAATTTTTTATTTTCTATTAGTTTTAATAAATCATCTTTTGTATAATCAAAAGGATTTAATTTATTAGATTCAGGAAAAACATATGTTGCGTGAGGTAAAATAGTTCTATTATATTCACCAATACCATCATGCTTTAATGAGTCTATAATTTCATAATTATTATCTGTTAAAATTATATTTGAGTATCTTCCCATTATTTCAGCAATTAAAAAGTATTCCTTTTTATAAGCTAATTCATCAAAGCCTTCTAAGCTAAATATTAAAACTCTATCAGATGAATATGTATAAATATCTTTAATAAAAAAGCCTGAAATATGCTTTCTTAAAAGCATAGTGAAGCTTTTAGGTATTGCTGGAAAATCATAAGTTTTTTCTGTTAGATGACATCTTGAAAAAGAAGATGATGCTGATATTAATAAATTATAGTTATTATAATTAGCTCTTATGCTAATAATAAAGTCAGTATCTCCTGATTCATTAATCTTATTAATACGTCCAGTTTTTAATATATTTAGTTCTTCAAGCATTTTATTTAAAAATATTCCATCAAACATATTAATCACCAAATGTTAATATAACATTTTTTAATACCTTTTTCTATCAGTTTATGATAAAATAAATTAAAAGGTGGGATTGAGATGGCATTTTGGAGCAAGAAAAAAACTTCAGATATATTAATTAAGAGTTTTAAGGCTGATGAAATAACTTATAAATTAGAAGATAATATTTTATCTTTTGAGTTACCTGTTGGTTCTGCAATTTTATATCCATATATTACTTTAGATGATGATTCAAATGAATTTACTATTGTAATTAACATTAAAAAAACAGTTTTAAAGAGCTTAGAACAACTAAATAACTTTAATGTTATATCTAGATATTTTAAAGCATGTTATAAGGATGAATTAATTTATTTAAGTTATGTATTTACATCAGGCGATGAAATAAGAGAAGAATTAAATAGAATTTTAGGAAGTATTAAGGCATTAATTGACGAAATTCAAAAATTATAAGTTGTATTTTGATAATAAATGTCGTATTATTTAAGTAATATTTTTAAGGAGGCTATCTATGAAGCTTAATGACCGTGGACTTTTAATAGTTATTTCAGGACCTTCTGGAGTTGGTAAAGGTACTGTTAGAAAAGCATTATTTAATATGCCTAAGCATAATCTTACATATAGTGTTTCTATGACTACAAGAAAAATAAGACCTGGTGAGGTTGATGGTAAGGATTATTATTTTGTATCTAAAGAAGAATTTGAAAAAAGAATTCAAGATGGAAAATTTTTAGAGCATGCTGAATTTGTTGGTAATTATTATGGTACACCACTTGATAAGGTTAATGAACAGCTTGATTTAGGTAAAGAAGTTGTTTTAGAAATCGAAGTTGAAGGTGCGTTACAGGTTAAGAAAAAGGTTCCTGATTGTGTAATGATTTTCTTAGTACCACCATCAAAAGAGGATTTATATAAGAGATTAAGATCTAGAGGTACTGAATCTGAAGAAATCATTGAACAAAGAGTTCAAAAGGCTAATAGAGAATTTAAAAAGGCTAAATATTATGATTATATCGTTGTTAATGATGATGTTGATAATGCTGCTGATAGAATTTTAGCAATTATTCGTGCAGAACATGCTACAACAAAGCGTTCAATTCATAAATATTATGAACTAATTGGAGAAGATGACGAAGAATAATTGAATTTAAAGCATAATTATGCTATAATAACTTATGGTCAAGGAGTGATTATTATGTCAAAGAATGTTGATGGAATGCGCTATCCTTCAGTGGATCAGCTATTAAATGTTATTGATTCTAAATATAAATTAGCTTACGCTGCTGCAAGACGTGCAAGAATTATTGAAGAAGAAGATGGTTATACTTCTTTAGAAAATCCTGTATGTGTTAAATCAGTAGGAATAGCATTAGAAGAAATTCTAGAAGGAAAAACAAAGGTTACTTTTAAGAAGTTAACAAATATTTAAAATAAAAGTGGCGTGCCACTTTTTATTTTTTTAAGGAGTAATTTATGGAAGGATTTATTACTTGGTTTTTCTATTTCACAATATATGCTTTTTTAGGATATATTTGTGAGGTAGTTTATGTAGCAATAATAACTAAAAAAATAACAAATAGAGGATATCTTTTTGGTCCAATTGTACCTATTTATGGTTATGGTGCTATTATTGTTTTAGCACTTCTTTGGAATTTAAGAGCTAATCCTTTTTTAGTCATATTATTAGGTGGATTATTAACAAGTGGCTTAGAATATTTAACTTCATTTTTTATGGAATTAGTATTCCATATGAGATGGTGGGATTATTCTGATAAATTTATGAATTTAAATGGAAGAATTTGCCTTAGAAATTCACTTATGTTTATCGGTCTTGTTGTTTTAGTTATTTATGTTTTACATCCTTTAGTGGAAACATTAATTTCTGATTTAATGGGAATTTATCCATTATATTTAATTATTTTTATTATAATTATTAGTATTCAAGCAGTTGATACTGTTATATCAACTGTTAAGCATATTAAGATTTCTACTATTATTAAGAAGCTTGAAAAATTATATGAAAGTGCCGCTAAGAATTTAAATAATTTCAAAAATGATACAATTGATAATTTTTCAAAAGCGAAAGAATATATTACAAATACAAGAGTATATAATAAATTATCTAATTTAAATATTCATTATCCATCTTTCAAATTAAGAAGTAAGGATAGTGAATTAAAAGGTAATGCTTCAAATTTGATTGAAAAATTAAAAGCTAAATTTGGAGGTGAAAAGGATGAATGATACTATTAAAGAAAAGTTAGCATTGCTTCCTGATTTACCTGGTTCTTATCAAATGAGAGATAAAAATGGTAATATTATATATGTTGGTAAAGCTAAAAATTTAAAAAATAGAGTTAGAAGCTATTTTCATGGAGCTCATAACGCTAAAACTACTAAGCTTGTAAGCCAAATTGAAGATTTTTCATATATTATTACAGCATCAGAGCTTGAAGCTTTAGTTTTAGAAATTAATTTAATTAAAGAATATAATCCAAAATATAATATAATGCTTACAGATGATAAAACTTATCCTTATGTAGCATTAACTAATGAAGAACATCCTAGATTAATTGTTACAAGAAATAAAAGGAAAAAGGGTGAGGCAAGATTTTTTGGTCCTTATCCATCTGTATATGATGCTAGAAATACAATTAATTTATTAAATAGAATTTATCCTTTAAGAAAATGTTACCATATTCCTAAGAAGGAATGCTTATATTATCATATGCATCAATGCTTAGGTCCATGTATTCATAATGAAAAATTTGATTATACAGAAATTAAAAATAAGATTGCATCTTTTTTAAATGGTAATGCTAAGGATGTTTTAGATAAGCTAAACAAAGATATGGAAGAGGCTTCAAATAATTTAGAATTTGAGCGTGCTATAGAAATTCGTAATTTAATTGAATCAATTAATAAAACAATTTTAAAACAAAAAATATCTATTAATGATTTAACTAATAGAGATTATGTAGGCGTTTATATTGATGATGATTCAATTTCAATTAATATAATTATTACAAGACTTGGAAATATTGTTCAAAATCATCAAACTATATTAGATGTTATTGATGATGGTAAGAATGAGGCTATAAATTATTTATATCAATATTATGAATTAAATACTAAACCTAAGGAATTGGCTTTAATTGGCATTGATTCTTTAGGCTTAGATCAAATATTAGATATTAATATAATAGATGCTAAAATGGGCAAGAAAAAAGAATTGCTTGATATGGCACTATATAACGCAAAATTTAATTTGGAAAATAAACGTAATGTTTATAAGAATAAAGTATTAAAAAAGCTTGATGCTATAGAAGAATTAGGAGAATTATTAGGAATAGATGCTCCTGAAAGAATTGAAGCTTTTGATAATTCAAATTTGTTTGGCGAATATCCTGTATCTGCAATGGTATGCTATATTAATGGAAGACCAGAGCCAAAAGAATTTAGAAAATATCATATTAAAACAGTAAAAGGTCCCAATGATTATGAATCAATGAAGGAAGTAGTTTATAGAAGATATTTTAGATTAATGATGGAAAATGAAAAAATGCCTGATTTAATTGTAATGGATGGTGGAGAAATCCAAGTTCATGCTTGTTTAGATATCATAAATTCATTAAATTTAGATATTCCTGTTTGTGGTATTCAAAAAGATGATCATCATAAAGCTACTATTTTATTTTTTGAAGAAAGATTTATTAATATAGATAAAAATAGTAAGGTATTCTTACTTTTAGCAGATATTTCTCAAAAGGTACATGATTTTGCGATAAGCTTTTTTAGATCAACTAAGGCAAAAGGCTTTTTCTCATCAAAGCTAGATGGTATAGAAGGCTTAGGAGAAAAAAGAAAAGAAGAATTATTAAAGAAATTTTTAAATATTGAAAATATTAAAAAAGCTTCAATTGAAGAGTTAATTGATGCTGGTATGCCTAAAAATGTAGCTACTAATATTTTTAATCATTTTAAAGAAGAAAAATAAATATATTTAATTAAGACACTATTTTAGTGTCTTTTTTCTACAAGAAAAACATTTTCTGTAACTTATTTAATAATAATTCTTAATTAAAAAAATTTTTTATGTTATAATTAAATAGTAAACTTAATAATTTACAAAAATCTAACGAATATAATGCGGGGGTGTTTTAATGTTAGATTCTTATGCTTCATTAGTAAAAATAAGAAGAAAAATATTTGAAGAGGTTGCACGTCTAGGATATGAAGGAGGAGATTATTCTAGAGTTGATGAAATCCCTTATAAATTATTTAGAGGTCAACCAGTTTATCGTGATTCTATCTTCTTAGAAAGAGCAATTGCAGGTGAAAGAATTAGACTTGCTTTAGGATTAAATAGAAGAGATGCAGATGACCATTTACCTATTTCAAGAGGTATTGAAGAGGCTACAATTACAGAAAAGTATTATGAGCCACCTCTAATTAATATTATTGATTTCGCATGTAATGCTTGTCCTACAGATTCATATTATGTAACTGATGTATGTGCAGGATGTTTAGCTAATCCTTGTGCGAATGTATGTCCTAAAGGCGCTATTAAGATAATAAATGGTAAATCTATTATCAATCAAGAATTATGTATTAAGTGTGGAAGATGTGCTGATGTATGTCCTTATAAGGCTATCGTTCATAGAGAACGTCCTTGTGCAAAGGCTTGTGGTGTAGGCGCAATTGGTTCTGATGAATACGGAAGAGCTAAAATTGATTATGAAAAATGTGTTTCTTGTGGTCAATGCTTAGTTTCTTGTCCATTTGGTGCTATTGCCGATAAATCACAAATTTTTCAAACAATTCAAGCTATAAAGGCTGGCTTTGATGTTTATGCAATTGTTGCACCAGCATTTGTAGGTCAATTTGGTCCTAAGGTTAATTTAAAGACTATTAAGGATGCTTTAGGTAAATTAGGATTTAAGGATGTTTATGAGGTTTCAATTGGTGCTGATTTATGTACAATTGAAGAAGCTCATGATTTCTTAGAAAATGTTCCTTCAAAATTAAAATTTATGGGTACATCATGCTGTCCTTCTTGGTCTAGTATGGCTAAAAAGACTTTCCCTGAATTTAAAGAAAACATTTCAATGGCTTTAACACCAATGGTATTAACAGCAAGACTTGTTAAGAAAAAATTCCCAGAGGCTAAAATTGTATTTATTGGACCTTGTGCTTCTAAAAAGCTTGAAGCTTCAAGAAGAACAGTTAGATCAGATGTTGATTTTGTATTAACATTTGAAGAATTAATGGGTATGTTTGTTGCAAAGGGTGTTGATTTCAATTCATTTAAAGAAGAGCCTTTAAAGAATGAAACATCAGCAGATGCAAGAGGATTTGCTGTTGCAGGTGGTGTTGCTCAAGCTGTTGTAAATGCAATTAAAAAGATTGATCCTGAAAGAGAGGTTAAAGTTGAATCTGCTCAAGGCTTAGCTGAATGTAAGAAAATGCTTCAAATGGCTAAGGCTGGTAAATTTGATGGATACCTACTTGAAGGTATGGCATGTCCATTTGGATGTGTATCAGGAGCTGGTACTATTGCTACAGCAAATAGAACAAAAACTATGGTTTCTTTATCTCAAAAGGAAGCTACAATTAAGAATGCTCCAGATTCTAAATATAAAGATTTATTAGATACTTTAGATTAATTAAGAATCCTTAGGCTAAAAACCTAAGGATTTTTTTATTTTTTCACATAATTTTAACATAATTTAGACGATTTTA
>JAFXUP010000171.1 GCA_017524905.1 Acholeplasmatales bacterium
TAAATAAGGATGATCTTCAAATATTTTTTCAATTGAATCCTTTAATTTATCTAAATTAATTTTCTTCCCTAAATTTAAAACATTCGCAACATTATAAGCATCAGTTTCCTTTAAACAAGAAACATAAATACCTTCTTCTGTCTTAGATAATGGATACCTCTTTTCCATAAGCTACCTCCTCTATAACTATCCTCAAATTAAAATTTTTATCTCCCTTTATAGTAATTGAAATACTATAATCTAAATAATCTATATAATGTGAATAAAAAACATTATCCCTATATTTTTTTATTCCATCTAAAGGTAAAGCATTTACCTCTTTTATATTATTAACAAGACCTGTCCCTAAGCATTTTAATAAGCTTTCTTTAGATGTCCAAAGCTTATAAAAATCAGATTCATCATTAATAAATTTAATTTCTTCTTCATTACATGTATAATTTATTAAATCTTTTTTTCTTTCCTTATTCTTATATTCAATATCTAAACCTATATCGGTATTTCCTAACACAATACCAACTAGATTCTCGCTATGACTTATATTAAAATACGTAACATTAGATTTAGGCTTTTTATGTTCATCGATAAAATAATCTTTTACATATTTTCTTTTTAAATATGCTGATATTATATGCTGTTTTTGATCTATTATATTTTTAAATTTTAAAGCATTAATTTTATCTTCTTCAGTAATATAAGAAATATTTAAAAAATCTTCTTTTAATTTACTAATATCAACTAATACCAATTTAATTAAATCGTTTTTTCCCATAATTTATTCCCAAAATCTATTAATTACATATATCTTCTTTAATTTTAACATATTTTAATAATAATTAAAATAATAGAAAAAAGTTGTATATTTAAAAAATGAAGGTGGCAAAAGCCACCTTTATCGTCTTTATTTTTTATCATAATCATCTAGAAATGATATTTTTTCTCCGTCTTTTTTATACCCTAATATCATATTCATATTAACATTAGAAGCAGCTGAAAAAATATTTTTTTCTATATTTTCATTATAATTTTTCTTTAATTCTTGAATTAAGTTTTTTGTTGATAATCTCTTACTTGTATTAATTTCTGAATCAACAGAGCAAGATTCTGTAAATCTACATGCACACATAATAAATCTTAATTCATTAAATTTTGCCCACGCTTTTATATCTTTTTCTCTAATTAAGTATAATGGTCTTATTAATTCCATTCCTTCATTATTATCACTATGAAGTTTTGGAAGCAAAGTTTGAAAAGATCCAGCATTTAGCATATTCATTAACGTTGTTTCTATTACATCATCAAAATGATGACCTAAAGAAATTTTATTACAACCTAATTCTTTAGCAAGCTTATACAAAGCTCCACGACGCATTTTAGCACATAAATAACAAGGTGATTTGTCTTGTGAATTAGCAACTTCAAATATATTTGTATTAATTATTGTTGCATCTATGTTTAATAATTCAAGATTATATTTAATATAATTTAAATTATTTTCGTTATAGCCTGGATTCATAACCAAATATTTTACTTCAAATTCAAAATCAGAATGTCTTTTTAATTCTTGAAAAAGCTTAGCCATAAGCATAGAATCTTTTCCACCTGAAATACAAACACATATTCTATCATTTGGCTTAATTAATTCATATTCTTTTATCGCCTTAATAAAAGGAGCCCAAAGTCTTCCTCTATAATTTTTAATAATTGTTCTTTCTATTTCTTGATATTTTTCCATATTATAAATTTTTAAATACCTCATACAATGATTTAAGCATTAAATCTATGTTAACTTTAGGTGTTGCAATATTTATTCTTTGATATCCTTTTCCACTTCTACCAAAGATAATGCCATCATCTAACCATAAATTAGCTTTTTCAATTAAATCAGATAATCTTTTGTGTGTCAGATTAAACTCATTAAAATCTAACCTAATTAAATAAGTACCTTCTGGTTTTATTAATTTTATCTTAGGTAAATAAGTTTTTAAATAATTATCAACATATAAAATATTATTCCATAGATAATCTTTTAATTCACTAAGCCACTCCTCTCCATATAACATTGCTGTTTTAGAAGCAACAAGACCCATAATAGATTGCTGAGAATAGCCTATTTTATCTAAATCATTTTTAAAATTATCATAAATTATTTCATTTGGAATTATTGCGTGAGCTATTTTAAAACCTGGAATATTAAATGTCTTTGTTAATGCTGATACAATTGCATAATTTGTATCAAAATTAGCAATTGAAATAAATTCTTTTTCATAACAAAAATCAGCATGAATTTCATCAGAAATAATAAATACATTATATTTTTTGCAGATAGATACAATTTTTTCTAGTTCATCCTTATCCCAAACTCTACCTACAGGATTATGGGGATTACATAAAATATATGCTTTAATATTGTTATTTTTAATTTTGTTTTCGAAATCTACAAAATCGATTTTATATTTTCCTTCTTCAATTATTAAATCAGATGATATAGCTTTTCTTTTATTAGCTAAAATTGATAACTTGAAAGGATAATAAACAGGTTCATTAATAAGGATTGCATCATTTTCTTTTGAAGCAATTCTTATCAATGAACAAATTGATGAGACAACACTTGAATTAATTATTATATTTTCTTTTCTTATATTAATTTTATAATGTTTTAAATACCAAGATATCAATGCTTCATAATAATCATCTTTAGGATCACTATAACCAAAAATACCTTCTTTTATCTTATCAATTAATGGATTTAATATTTCATTTGTTAATCTAAAATCCATATCAGCAACCCAAAAAGGTAAAATTCCTTCTTTTTTACCTCTTTCTTTGGCAAAATCCCATTTTAAGCTATTTGTATTTTTTCTATTTATTATTTCATCAAAATTATATTTACTCATTTATAGCTTGCTTCAAATCTAAAATTAAATCCTTTATATTTTCAATTCCTACTGAGATTCTTAAAAATCTTTCATTTATTCCTCTTTTTTCTCTTTCTTCTTTTGGAACATCAGCATGAGTTTGAAGCATAGGATATGTAATTAAAGAATCTACTCCTCCTAATGATTCAGCATATTGAAATACTTTAACATCCTTTAAAATCTTTTTGGCTAAGCTTTCTGATTCAACTTCAATTGAAATCATTCCACCAAAGCCTCTTGCTTGTTTTTTAATTACATCAGATGGATTTAATCCAACATAATATATTTTTTTAATTTTAGGTTCTTCTTTTAAATATTCAACTAAAGCTTTAGCATTTTCATTTATTCTATCCATTCTAATTGGTAAAGTCTTGATTCCTCTTTCAATTAAAAAAGAATCAAAAGGAGAAAGCTGTCCACCTATAGTTTTTGAATAATATAATACTTTTGAAGCTAAATCCTCGTTACTACAGACTACAAATCCAGCTAATGTATCATTATGTCCACCTAAAAATTTAGTTCCCGAATGAATTACTATATCAGCTCCTAAATTAATTGGATTTTGAAAATATGGCGTTAAAAATGTATTATCTACATAAACTAATATATTATATTCATGAGCTAGTTTTGATATAGCTTTAATATCAGTTACCTGCATCAAAGGATTTGATGGAGTTTCAATATAAATAGCTTTTGTATTTTTCTTTATTAATTTTTTAACATCATCAATATTTGATGTATCAACAAAATCAATTTCTATACCATTTATTTCACATACATTTTTAAATAATCTTAATGCTCCACCATATAAATCATTTGTCGCTATAATATGTTCATTTGGTTTAATTAATAGCATAGAGGTAGTTATTGCTGTCATGCCAGATGAAAAGGCAAATGCCTTATATCCATTTTCTAATTTAGCAACTGTATTTTCTAAATGCTTTCTTGTTGGATTAGATAATCTTGAATAGCTATATTCCGATTCAACATCTACTCCTTTATGTACAAATGTTGCAGATTGACAAATAGGCATTGATAATGTTCCCCACTCATCTTTTTTATTATCGTCTGCGTGTAAACAGAGTGTTTCAAATTCCATAAGCCACCTCTATATTTCTTTTATTAATTTAGCTAATGCCTCACCTAAAGCTTTGTGGCCTTCTTCAGTTAAATGCTCACCATCTATACCAGGATTAGCTACTTCTTTTGCATCAAAGAATAATAAATCATTTTGAATTGAAATGTTTTTATAAATTAATGATGCATCTTTAGATAATAAATACGAATTATAATCATATTCTGAATCTAAATTTTCAATATTTTCATCTAATAGTATTGGAGAAATTAATAATATTTTATCTGTTATTTTAAATGATTCAATTTTATCGATTAGTTTATTCATGGCTGAAGCTAATGAAATAGCATTCTTAGCATTATTCTTTTTAAAATCATTAGTTCCAAGCATTATAATTAATAAATCAATTCTTTCATATTTTTTTAAATCTAAATAAACGCTATCTAATGCTTTTCTATTTTTTCTATAATCGTCATATATAGTAGTTCTTCCTACTAATCCTTCTTCATGAACAATATAATCACTTCCTAATAATTCTTTTAAAACATTACCATATCTATTTACATATCTTTCATTATTAGGATTATATCCATATGTATTTGAATCACCGTATAAAACAACATTCATATTAAAAGCTCCTTTAAATATCTAAAGCAGTTTTATTTTTAGTCTTTAGATATGTTTCAATAACATTTTTAGTGTGTGATTTAACACTTTGATAATTATTATCTTTATATACGTAAGTATCACTATTTTCAGTTAATACTAACATTTCTTCATAATATGATGTAACTGGAGCACTATATCCATCTAAATCTTTAAAATCTTTATTATAAGATAATAAATAAGGTACTTGTAATTTCTTAACCTTTACAATATTTCCTGCTTGATCAGTATATTCGATATGCTTATATGAAGCAGTATCATTTACATCATATAAAGTAACAATATTTGTTAAATATTTTTCAATTAAATCAGTATATAATTTTACAAATGAATTATCAGTGTCTCTTATATGTAAATCTTTAGAATAATTCCAATATTTTTTTGCTAAACCAGAATCTAATTTAGTATCAAAATTATAAATAATTACATTATTTTTTACAGCATAATCATTTGTTGTTTTAATTGTTGCTTGAGTATTAGGGCACCATGTACCACCTAAGAAAATAATTGAATTACCTTCTTGATTTAATAGCCAAACTAATTGTCTATAAGTTAATGTTTTAATATTAATTTCATCATTTGCTTTAAATATTTCTTGATTAGCCTTTTTATTATATATATTCTTTATATAATTTGAATCAGTATAATAACTCAATGAAATATTATTATCCTTAATATAATCAAAGATATTTTTTAATCTACCTTTATATTCTTCAGTTTGATATTGTTTTTGAGAAACTCCATCAACCCTAGTTGTTTTATAAACACCATCTTTATCTAAATCAATCATTTCTTCAAAACCATAAACAATAGGGAACGTACCTTTAGTATTTGTTGTACCATTTCCACCTTCTTTATTATCAACCTTATTATCTTTATTATATAAGAATAAGAAAGGCACTTGTAATTTAGGTACATTAACATCAATTTCTTCATTATTTGTATATGTTAATGATGATCTAGAGCCTAAAGTATATTCAACATAATCATTTAAATTAGTTAAATATTTTGTTACTAATTCACCATATAAATAATTATATTCAATACCAGGTGTTACATTAGTATTATTAGTATTTCTAATATGTGTATTACTATTAGTTCCATCTAAATAAAAATCAAAATTATAAATTGTTTTAATACCATATTGATTAGCATATTCATTAATAAATGGGACAGCAGCTCTAGTGTTATGACACCAAGAACCACCAAATAGTATTAAATAATTTCCTTCTGATTCAAATATATCTACTAATTCTTCATATGTGATAGCATCAAATACTATATCATCTTTATTTTCAAAAGTTTTAATGCCTTGTCTTGCTGTATCAGCAAGTGATCTTTCGTTATAATCTGAATAAAAATATTCTTTTTCAAAATTATAATTTGAATCTGATAAATCAACTGTTTCAATTTCTACAGGATCTTGAGTTTTACTTCCGCCTGTTGGTTCATTTTCTTTTTTATCACAAGCTGCTAAGCCTAAAAAGCCTAAGGCAGCAAATGCTATATATTTTATCTTATTAAATCTCATTTTTAATCTTCCCTCTTTTTATTAACAAATTTCTGGTTCCTCAGTTGTACCTGGGTTTGGATTTGTAGTATTATTACTTTCTTTTTTTTCTTCCTTATAAACATCTAATAATGCTTTAAATTCACTATATCCTTCGATATTTTCAAAATCTTTTTCTTCATAATATTTTTTTAATTTTGTATAAGCATCATTAACATAAATCTTAATATCAGCTTCACTTACATTATCAACAATTCTTCTATTGTATGATACGATTGCTTTTTTAATACCTAATCTAACATAATTATAGATAGCATCATCTAATTCATCTTTATTAGAAACATTCTTTTCTAAACCAATATTTGTATCTAGATTTGCATAATAATTTTTAGCAATATCTATTTTTTCTTCTGTTTCAGCTTCAAATGTAACAGTACCAATATTAGCTATTGCATTTTCAGTTCTTTTAACTGTTCCATAACTTGTAAGTATAGAAATTACTAAAAGAAGAATAGATGTAATAGATAAAACAATTGTTAAAATTAATATTTTTGGTAATTTTTTCTTATTATCCATTACTGTTTTCCTTCTTTCTTGGTTTAAAGCTACAAGCTTGGTCTTCTAATATTATTGATTCTTCAACCTTCTTCTTAGGCTTAAAGCTGCATGATCGGTCTTCGCTTATAAATGATTCAACTTCTTTTTTCTTTGGACTAAAGCTACATGATTGATCTTCACTTATAAATGATTCTGTATTATTATCAATTTTTTCTATTACTACTTTTTCTTCATTAAATGATTTATTTCCTTCAAATACTTCATCATCTAATTCATTTGTTTTTCTCGCAACAATAATACTTGCGGTTGCGGCAGTTGAAACATTATCAAGTGTTCTAATCATATCTGAAATAGTATTTATTGGCATCAATAATATGACGGCAGCTATTGGTAAATCAAGAACACTGAATAATGCAATTGCTGATACAACTGCAATACCAGGAACACCAGCACTACCAAATGATAAAATTAAAGTCAAAACAGCTAAAATTATATAATCTGTTACACCCCAATTTAATCCAACAGCATTAACATAAAATATTGCAAGTAAAACTGGCCAAATACATGTGCAGCCTGGCATACCAATTGTTGTTCCTAAAGGTGCTGTGAAATTAGATACTTCTTCACTTACACCTGAATCTTCTAAACTCTTTATTGTAACAGGTAATGTACCTACACTAGATTGAGTTGTGAAGGCTGTAATTTGGGCTGGCAATATCTTTTTAAAGAATTTAAAAGGATTAACTTTTGCAACAAATTTAATTAATAATCCATTAATTAAGAATGTATGAATTAAAGCTATACCATAAATCAATCCAACTAAAATTAATAATTGCACTATTGAATCTACATTAGTAAACATCTTTGATGCACTTACTGATATTATTGCTAAAACAGCATATGGGGTTAATTTAATTACAAATGATAAAATTCTATATACTATTCTTTTTGTAGCATTAACGATACTTTTAAATGATGCTACTTTATCTTCACCACTTGAATTAGCAACACTTATATAACCAACTGCTAAAGCAATAGCGATAATTATTATTGCAACAACATTATTATTAGCCAAATCACTAACTACATTAGAAGGGAATAAGTCAATTATTACTTGGCTAAAAGATTTTCTTAATCCAGAATAGGCATCAATTGAGCCTTGTGAAACCGAATCAATATTTTCAAATATAGATGATGCTTTACTACCTAATTTAATTAAAGTACCAACTACAATTGATAGAACAATTGCTGTTGAAGCTGAAATTAATAACCATATAACTGATCTAACACCTATTGATTTCATGCTTTCTTTACTTTTTAATGTAATAAATGATGAAACAATCGAAACTAAGATAACAGGAGCTACTAAAGCTGTAATTAAGTTAATATAAATTTTCCCTATAATATCAACCCATTGTAAATATTGATTTCCTTCAGATTTGAAGATAAAACCAACAGCAATACCTAATACTAAAGCAATCAAAATTACAAATGTCCAATTAATTTTTTTACTTAAAAAATATAATAAAACATATAATAAGGCAACTATTGATAAAGCAAACAAACTTATCCAATTAAAATCTAATAAAGCATCCATTGTGCTACCTCCAAAGATGTTTATATAACACCTTTCTAATTTTATATACTGTATTCTATTACTCTTTTCCTACTTTGTCAATAGGAATAGTAGTATTAAATATAAAGGTGCTAAAATTTTAGCACCTTTAATTAAATTATTTAATTATTTGCTACACCAGTTAATGTTAAAGCGGCAGGTTTAGTTGTTCCAAATAACCAAACATTATTAAATGTATCGATATCTTCTGCTGTAACATTTGTAGGTAAATTTTCTTTTATTAATGAAATGAAATCAGCTGTTGTTTTAGCTTGGCCTTTATTATCATTAATCCATTTTGAAAGAATATTGAAAAATGCTTCATCACCAAGTCCTGTTCTTAATACAGCTAAAGCTAAAGCTCCTCTATTATATGCACTCTTTTGACCACCAAATAAATCAGATTCATTTGCTAAGTCAGCTGGTGCAATAGACCATAATTTAGAATTTTCACCTTTATTGTTATATAATTTTTTATATGTATCTAATGCTTCATAATCATCTTTTGTTAATTCATAATATAAAGCTACACCATATGTAGCGAATCCCTCATTTAACCATAAACTATCCCAATTTAAAATTCTTACTGAATCGCCGTACCATTGATGAACAAATTCATGAATGAATGTGTTTTCTGATACTAATGATTTTGTTGTAAAGAATGGTCTATCTTTTGTTTCAATTGCTCCCCAAGATGCTGCCTCACCATGACCATCACCAACATTTTCTAAAATAAATCCTAATGATTCTCCTTGATAAGGGCCAAATTTAGATTCTAAAGTACTTATATATTGTGGTAATAAGCCAATAAATCTATCAATTTTATATCTATTTGCTTTATATAAGTCGTTATTAACATAAATATATACGTTAATATTTCTTCCATCTTTTGTTTGATATAATCCTTTTGGATTAGTTGTAGATTCAAAAGATGTAATATTCTTAGAGAATGTTGCAAAAATTTGATATGTTGCAGTATCTTGTGAAACTTCCCAAACAGTTGTTTTTGTATCTAAATCAGCATTATTAGATGTTGATTTTTTAACGCCACTACTAATTGCAGTATATTCAGTTGGAGCAATTAAAGTGATTTTATATTTAGCACCATCAGCAGGTGTATTGTTATTAGGAAACCAATAATTAGAACCAAATGGTTCACCTACTGCTGTATAGCCTTTTTCATCTACATGTAAATTGAAGCCTTCCGCATATTGATTATATTGTGGATTAGTTGCTGAATTATCAATAGTAGTTGTTTCATATTCAATTGTTAATTCAAATAAATCATTTGCTTCAATTGTTCCATTAAATTTTATAAATAATTTTTGAATATCTTCTTCATCAATATTTGTTCTTGATATAGCATTTGCTAATGCATCACCAGTTACATTATCTAATAATAAAATATCTTTTGTAATATTTTTTAATGATACTTTAGTTATTTTTTGTCTTCTAAAATCTAAAGACACTTTATCTACCAATGATTCTTTAGCTTGAGCTTTAATAATTGTTTTTCCTAAGAATATAGCATCCTTTGGTAATGTAGCTTCCTTTAATTCAATTGTAATATCATAAGATTCTACATCATATAACTTAGTTCCTTGATTAGGAATTAAAGACTCTTGACCCAAATTATCAATAGGATCATTATCATCACCACAACCAGAATCTAAAGAACTATCTGTTTCTGACACACTAATGGTTGGTGTATTATAAGAAACTTCAGGAGCGCCTAAGAAAACAGCAAGTTTATATCTACCATAAGCTTTTTGTTGATCAGTTAATGCACCACTTGCAAGTTCATAATCAACTAAATCACCAATTTCATATGTTAAAACTCCCTGATTGTTTTTATATAAAATATCTGTTTCAGCTACTTTATGAACCCATGAATCAACTACAGGGTTTTCAGCATCTTTATTGTACTTAAATAAAGATGGAGATCTAAATTTCTTTTGTCCTTCTGTAACTGCATATGTTGTATTTATTTTTCCATCAACAACTTCAAAAGAATCATAACCACCTACAACATATTTTAATTCTGCATTTTGTTTACCTACTTCAAATTCACCAAATGCTTCAATAATTTCATTACCTAAATATCCAACACCTGTAATAACTTGGTTTGGTCCTTCTAAGCCTTCAACATCTACAACAGATGTTTCTCTAGGTGCTTGACCTTTAGAACCAGAAATAACACCATTAGATAAACGGAAATCAAATACATATACAGGTTCACCATTTGAATATTTAGCAGCATCTTCTACAACTAAAGCAATTGCCGCTTTTGAATCTCCACACCAAGAACCACTAAATAAAATATTATGTGTTCCTTCTGTTTCTAACAACAATCTCAATTCATAATAAGTAATTGATCTTACATAAAATGATTCAGCAAATTCTTCATATGTTGAATAATATGCATTTGTTGTTGCTGATCTATAAATAGCATTATTGAAATAATCATAATCAGAATAATTTGTTCCTATATAATTTCCTATATTATCAATAACTTCTCCCAATACATCATCAATTTTAGCATCAACTATATCCTCTTCTTTTTCAATCAATAAGCTATTAATAATTTCAGATGTACCAACTTCATGATCATTAACAAATAATAGTACATCATTATCAGCATCAAAATTAGATTCTAAATTCTTTAATGATGTTTGATTTATTAATGTATTTTTAATATTTAGGAATGCTTGTGTTACTTTAGAACCTGTTTGATCTTCAACATTAGGCCATAGTTCTTCAGGATTATCCCAAATATCTACACCATATTCACCTGCAAGATTTAAATCAAAATAATAAATTCTTTCAACACCTAAACTTTTAGCTTCTGAATTGATTTTTTCTAATGCTTTTTTAGATAAAGAATTATTAGCATTAGCAAATACAATTACTGACTTACCATATTGATCTACTTTATTCTTATTAATTAATAAATTTAATCTATCAATAGTAATAACGTCAAATATATGGTTTTCAATACCATATTTTTCTCTAATGTAATCAAGCTTATCTTTAGAACTTACTCCTTCATTTGCAGATGCTTCATTTAATATTTTCTTTTCTCCTTCATCTGGATTAGTTAATGTTTGTTCTGGATTTGGAGTAATAGGATTTGATGGGTTTCCTTCACCTTCATTAATTAAATCATCTTTTTCTTCTTTTGAATCTAAAGCTTTATCACAAGAAGCTAATGATAAAGCACCTAATAAAATCGTACTTAAAAATAATATTTTTTTGTTTTTCATCTTTCTTTTCCTCACTTTTTTTATATTAAAACTTACCGTTATTAAAAATAATTAACTAACAACAATCACCACTCATATAAACCATCTCCTTTTAATACCTTCAAATAAACAAAAAATAGGAGGCAAGCCTCCTATTTCAACAATCATATTTTATCTTAGCTTTTAAAATATCATTTGTTATGGGAGACTATATTATCACGGCAAAAAAGCATGCAACACATTTGCATGCAAAACATCATCATATTAGAATTTAAATTATAATTTCTTGTCATGATAATTTCCTCCTCTTGAAGTATTTATTCATCATTATACCCTTTATTCCTACTATGTCAATAGGTTTTATATGAAATATGTATGATAAAAAATAAATAATTTTATTTTTTATATTTTTTTTGAGTTTCATATTTATTAATTATGCTATAATAAAGTAAAAAGGAGCGTATAAATTATGAGTGATATTTTTTGTAAAATAATAAATGGAGAAATTTCTTCTGCTAAAATTTATGAAGATGAAGATGTTTTAGCAATTTTAGATTTATCTCAAGCAACAAAAGGACATACATTAGTATTATCAAAAAAACATTTTGATAATTTATTAGAAATTGATGATTACGATTACTTAAAGGTAATGTCTACAGCTAAAGAATTAGCAAAGGCTATTGTTAAAACATTTAACGCTAAAGGTGTTAACATTTTAAATAACTGTGGTGAGGCTGCAGGTCAAACAATTATGCATTTCCATGTTCATATTATTCCAAGATATGAAGATGATGATTTAAAAATTGATTTTGTAGATCATCAAGGTAAATTTGATTTAAATAAATTAAAAGAAGAAATTATTAAAAACATTGAAAAATAGTTGGGAAATCCCAACTATTTTTTTTACTTATTCTTATATGTTTTTATATCATTATATAAAAATAAATTATCATGTAATTCATAAATCTTTTTCTCTTGTTTTAATTTATTTACATATTGTCTAGAATAATCATATTCTTTTTTAATATCATTTGTTGATAAAATATTTTCATTTACATAATTTAATAAATCATCATATAAAAGAGGTGTATTCTTACCATTTTTATAGATATCATCATATGAATAAAACTCATATGAAGTAGATATTAATTCACTTCCAAAACAATTAATAAATGTTTTATTATTTTTTGTTTTTAAATTAATCATTTTTGAAATACCATTTTCAAAGAATACAATTGCCTTATTCTTTTCTTTTAAATAAATAAAATCTTTAATGAGATGCTTTCTTCTTTCTTTAACACAATCAGACACTTCTTCATACTTAATTTGTTTTAAATAGTTATCATCCATTGACGAATGAGCTCTAGAAGCTATTATCATTAATATTTCATTATAATACTTAAAGCCATTATCCTTTAAAATATCTTTTATATTATGCCTACTTTCAGGTATAACACGCTCTTCTATCCATTTTCTAGTCCAATATGATTCAATAATATATTTTTTCTTATTTATGAAAATATCGAAAAAAACTGGATAATTATCCAAACCTTCATTTAATTCAATATAACAATCAACATTTTCTTAATCAACAAAAAAATATCCATATATATTTTTCTTATTTTTTATTGCAAAAATTTTCAATGCCATCAAGCCTTCTTATAATTAATTTTTTAATAAGAAAACTAACATTTTAATTTACATTTGTCAACTAAAATACCATTTTTTATAAAAATAAGGTGGCTCAAGCCACCTTTTATTTTTATTTTTTATTATAAAATTCTTCTAATTCCTTTTTTAATTGATATGAATTATTAATAATTTTTTTATTATTCCAATGAGGAGGCATAAGAGTTAAATATTTTGAATATGTAAATCTTGTATCAATTAATATTGCAGCTCCTCTATCTGTATCTGTTCTTATTAATCTTCCTACTGCTTGTATTACCTTTGTAAAACCAGGATATGTATATGCATAATCAAATCCTTCATTAAAAATTTCTTCAAAATATTCTTTTAATATATTATTCTCATCACATATCATTGGAAGTCCAACACCTACAATAATAACTCCAGATAAGCTATCTCCTATTAAATCTACACCTTCAGAAAATGCGCCTCCCATAACGAATAATCCTAACTTATTAGTATTATGATCACTAAATTTTTTTATTATTTCATCCTTTTCATCATCTGTTAAATTAGGCTTTTGAACTATAATTTCTGATTCTATATCATCTAATGAATCTAATACCATTTGTAAATATTGATATGATGGGAAAAAGACAATATGATTTCCTTCTTTTGTTTTAGTTAGAATTTCAATTGCTTCAACAATTGAATCAATAGATTCTTTTCTATCCTTATATTTAGTTGAAACTGAATTATTAATTATTAAATCTAAATTATTAGGATCAAAAGGAGATTTTAATTCTAAATATTTTCCCTCACCCTTTGTTAAAAGATTTGCATGATATTCTATTGGATATAATGTTGCAGAAAAGAAAACTATAGATTTAACATAGCGTCTTATTGTTTCAAGCAAAAAGCTTGATGCATCTAAGCAATAATATTCAACACTTACTGAATCCTTATCTATTCTTGCTAGATGCCTATGGGCTTCACTAAAGATTTCTGAGGTATTTACAAATGATAAAACCTTGTAATAATAATCTAATAATTCATCCTTTTCTTTAATCTTATTTTCATTTTTTTCTAAGATATCATCCATCTTATTAATAATCTTTTTTAAAGCAACATCCAATTCTAAATTAGGCTTTGACTCACAATAAATTGCCCCATCAGTAATTTGGTCTCTATATTTATTAAATATTTCTAAAACCAAATTACATTCTGTTCTTATTGATGGCTTTAAGCCTGTTAAAAGCCTTCTTATTCCTTTGATGTCTTCTTCTTCAATATAGCATGAAAACATCTCCTTAGACCTTGAAATTAGGTTGTGTGCCTCATCAACTAATACTCTTAAATTATATGTGTCATCATCGTAGGCTGTAAGGCGAGCTACAGGATCAAATATATAATTATAATCTGCAATAACAATATCACAGTAATATGATAAATAAATTGAAAATTCAAATGCACATATTTTATGCTTATTAGATATTTCTGATAATGTTTTTCTATCATAAACATCATAATTTTTTATAGCATCCATTGTCGCAACTCTAAGTCTATCAAAATATCCTTTAGCATAAGGACATTTTTCTGGGTCACAGCTTTTTGATTTTAAATTACATATTTTTTGTTTTGCAGTAATATCAATAGATTTAATTTTTAACCCATTTTTAGAAAGAAGGCTTATTGCGTTTATTGGCGCATTTTTTCCTGAACATTTGGCTGTTAAATAAAATAGCTTTTCATTTGGCTTTAATGCTTTTAATGTTGAAAATAATGTTGCCATTGTTTTTCCTATTCCTGTTGGGGCTATAACATATAATATTTCATCATTTTCTGCCGCCTTATAACAGGCCTTCATTAAATCCTTTTGACCTTGTCTCATTTCCTTAAATGGAAATTTTATATCCTCTATTGTTTTATTTTTATTTTCTTTTGCAGCATCTAATAAATTAATGAATTTAATATATTCTTCTAATGTATTTAATGTAAATTCTTCTAATTCATCAAAATCAAAATATGAATCAAATGATTTTGTTTCATAATCAACAACTGATATATATGTTAATCTTAAATGAATTTTTGTTAAATCATTTTGAAGTGAATATAAATAACCATATATTTTAAGCTGAGCTAAATGCTCCTTATGATAATCTATATCTATTTCATCTAATTCTTTCGTTGTTGATTTTATTTCTTCTAAAATTAATTCATTATCAATATTTAATAATCCATCAATAAATCCATGTAATAAATAATTTATTCCTAAATAGTTTATTTCTTGCTTAATATATACCTCAGCCTCAGATTCATCATTATATTTTTCTTGTAAATAATCATGAGCTCTTTGGCCTCTAAGCATGTCTGAATTTGAAAAGAATTCCTTAGTAAGAGAACCACTTTGGCAAATAAAATATGCAAGTTCTCTTACGGCTATTTTTTTAGTTTCCATAAATGATCCTCCTATTCTTTAAAAAAAGCTCGTTAGCCGGCTTTTTTCCAGCAAAAACGAGCTTTTTTATATTTATTCAATCTGTTCTTTTTCTATTTTTGGTTGGTATTTTAATTTATATTTTCTAATTAAAATTCTAACACCATCTAAGATAATTTCTATACCTAATAAAATTATATGAGATTGAATATGTTCTTCATTTTGATGAAGTATCAAAAATATTGATAATATTATTGATATTAAAGCTATTAATAATCCTAAAATACTTATTTTTGATTTAGTTATTTCTGTTGCGGATTTTATTAAGCCTCTTCCACCATTAATAATTGAAATTGTTGCCCATATAATACAAATGGCTTCAAAATCATTTCTAACGGCAGTCATTATAATTATACCTAATGTTATTATTCCTAATTTATAGCCTGTATGGGAATAATCATGTTCTAATGTATCAACAACTATTGCCTCTACATTAACTAATACCATTATTGAACCAACAACATAAGGTAAAATGTTTAATATTTTCTGGAAAAAGATAATAATTAATGTTCCAGTGATAATATAAATTATTGGCTTTATTAAATCTAAAGTCTTCATATTAAACACCTACTATTCTAAATTATTATTTTCTTCTTCCTTAGGAGCCTCTTCTGTTTTTGACTCTAGAGTATCTTCTAAAGCTTCTTCAACTAAAGCATCCTCTTCCTTTAAAAGAATAGCTACTGTAGCGATAGATTGATCTTCTCTAATCTTTATTAGTCTAACACCTTGAGCTGTTCTTCCTGTTTCAGCGATACCATCAGCATGCATTCTAATAACTACACCCTTATTTGTTGTTATTAATAAGTCTTCATCATTAGAAATTGATCTTAAGGCAACTAAATTACCATTCTTTTCAGTAACATTTAAGGCTTTAACACCTAAACCGCCACGGCCTTGTAATCTATAATCAGAAGCATCACTTCTCTTACCATAGCCCTTTTCAGTAACTACTAATACTTGTGGCTTTTCTGGTGTAATAACAGCCATACCTACGATTTTTGCATCATCAGGTATTTCCATACCACGAACACCGGCAGCAGTTCTACCAATAGGTCTTACATCATTTTCATTGAAATGAATTGCTTTACCTGTTGAAGCACCTAATACAATTTCTCTTGTTCCATCAGTTACTTCTACTTGTAATAATTCATCATCTTCTCTTAATTCAATAGCGATGATACCTGTTGTTCTAATATTTTTATATTGAGATACCAATGTTCTCTTTACAGTACCTTTTTTAGTTACAAAGAATAAATATTTATCATCATGCTCAAGTGAATCAATTGTACATAAAGCAACAACCTTTTCGCCTTCTTGGAAATCTAATGTATTTACTAAAGGAATACCCTTAGATGTACGAGATCCTTCAGGAATTTTATATCCCTTCATTGAATAAACTCTACCTTTATTAGTGAATAACAATAATAAATCATGTGTCATCATAGGTAAAATTAATTCAACCTGGTCATCACTATTTGTTTTAATTCCTGTAATACCTACACCACCACGGCCTTGAGTTTTATATTCATCAAATGCCATGCGCTTTGCGTAGCCTTTATTTGTAATTGTAATAATTACATTTTCTCTTGGAATTAAATCTTCATTATCGATATCAATTTCAGTATTTAATTTAATTTCTGATCTTCTCTTATCAGCATATTTAGCCTTCATTTCTAATAATTCATTAGTAATGATTTCTTCTTTTCTTTCTTCTGATGCTAAAATTGCTCTATATTCAATACAAGCTTGTTCTAATTCAGCATGTTCTTGAATAATCTTTTCTCTATTTAAACCAGATAATCTTTGAAGTCTCATATCAAGGATTGCTTGAGCTTGAACATCATCTAAATTAAATCTAGCCATTAATTTTTCTTTTTCAGTACCATCTAATGTATTTCTAATTAAATGGATAACCTCATCAATATTATCTTGAGCAATAATTAAACCATCTAAAATATGAATTCTATCTAAGGCCTTATTTAAATCAAATTGTGTTCTTCTTGTAATAACATTTAATTGATGTTGTAAATATACCTCTAATGCACCCTTTAAAGTAATAGCAACTGGCTTATTATCAACAAGACAAATCATATTCATACCATAGCTTTGTTGAAGTGGTGTATATTTATAAAGCATATTTAAGATAACATCAGGATTTACATCACGTCTTAATTCAATGACAATACGAATACCCTTCATATTTGTTTCATCACGTAAATCTGTAATACCATCAACAATTTTATCTTTCGCAACTGTTGCGATTCTTTCAATTAAAACTGATTTATTTTGACCATATGGAATTTCAGTAACAATGATTTGATTCTTACCATTTTCCATAGATTCAATTCTACATCTAGATCTAATAACAATTGTACCATTACCAGTTGTATAAGCCTTTTTTAAGCCATCAGCACCTAAAATTAAGGCACCTGTTGGAAAATCTGGACCAGGAATATATTGCATTAATTCTTCTGATGTAATTTCTCTATTTTTAATTAAAGCAATTACACCATCAATAACTTCACCTAAATTATGAGGTGGAATATTTGTTGCCATACCTACGGCAATACCTGTTGAACCATTAACTAATAGGTTAGGAAATTTAGAAGGTAATAATACTGGTTCTGTTTCTGTAGCATCGTAGTTATCGATAAAATCAACAGTATCCTTATCTAAATCTCTTAGCATTTCCATAGCCATTTTAGACATACGGGCTTCTGTATAACGCATTGCGGCAGCACCATCACCATCAACGTTACCAAAGTTACCATGTCCATCAACAAGTGGATATCTATATGAGAAATCTTGAGCCATTCTTACCATAGCTTCATAAATAGATGAGTCACCATGTGGGTGATATTTACCCATTACATCACCGACAATACGTGCACTCTTTTTATGAGCAACGTTTGGGAACACCTTTAATTCATGCATACCATATAAAATTCTTCTTTGAACTGGTTTTAAACCGTCTCTAGCATCAGGTAATGCACGAGCAATAATAACTGACATCGCATAGTTTAAGAAGGATGTTTTTACTTTATTATTAATATCTAATTGTTCAATGTTATCATACTTATGCTCTTCCATAGCACGTACGAATTCATTGTCTTTTTCGTTTTGTTTGTTTGCCATAATAAACCTCCTCCTTAAATATCTAAGTTATTAGCATAATGGGCATTTTCTTGAATAAATTTCTTACGAGGCTCTACTTCCTCACCCATTAGCATTTCAAAAGTTTGGTCTGCAACCATTGCATCCTCTAGGTGAACCTGAACAAGTGTTCTATTAGCAGGGTCCATTGTTGTTTCCCATAATTGAGAAGCATCCATTTCACCTAAACCTTTGTAACGTTGAATATCAAATTTCTTATCTGGTGATTCCTTTTTAATAGCTTCAAGTTCTTCATCAGAATAAGCATATTTTAATATTTTACCATATTGAGCTCTATAAAGAGGTGGCTTGGCAACATAAATATAACCATTTTCAATTAATTGAGGCATAAATCTATAGAAGAATGTTAATAATAAAATACAAATATGTTCACCATCGACATCGGCATCGGTCATGATAACAATTTTATGATATCTAGCCTTTGTAATATCAAATTCTTCTCCTATACCTGTACCAATTGCTTGAATCATTGATAAAATTTCATTATTAGCTAATGCTCTTTCAAGTCTAACCTTTTGTACATTTAATACCTTACCTCTTAAAGGAAGGATTGCTTGATATTCAGAATCTCTACCAGATTTAGCAGAACCTCCGGCAGAGTCACCCTCTACTAGATACATTTCTGATAAGGTAGGATCTTTACTTCTACAGTCAGCAAGCTTTGAATTTAGCATTAAACCATCTAAAGGAGATTTTCTTCTTGTTGCTTCTCTTGCCTTTCTTGCAGCAATTCTAGCACGTGAAGCTAATAATCCCTTTTCAATAATAACTCTAGCTTCCTTTGGATTTTCAAGTAAATATCTATCTAAAGCTTCACCAAATACTTGAGATACAATACCTCTTACCTCAGTATTACCAAGCTTTGTTTTTGTTTGTCCTTCAAATTGTGGATCTGGATGCTTAACTGATACAATTGCGACAAGACCTTCTCTTACATCCTCACCTGTAATTTCTTCGTCTTTCTTTAAAATCTTATTATCATCAGCATATTTTTTTAAGCATCTTAATAATGCCATTTTAAATCCATCCTCATGAGTACCACCTTCATGGGTATGAATATTATTAGTGAAAGAATAGATTGTTGAATTATATTCTTCATTATATTGTAAAGCTATTTCAACTTGAATATTTTGCTTTTCGCCTTCACAATAAATGACACCTTCTGTTACTAATTTTTTACCTTCGTTTAAGAATTGAACATATTGCTTTAAGCCACCTTCATAACAATAAACATTACTAATAACATTTTCAGGATCACGAGAATCTGTAATAGTTAATTTTAATCCTTTATTTAAGAATGCTAATTGTTGAATTCTTGATCTTAAAATTTCATAATCATAAACTGTTGTTTCAGTAAAGATTTGAGGGTCAGCCTTAAACTTAACAATTGAACCTGTATGATCTGATTCACCATGTTCAATTAAATCAGTTGTAGCAATACCTCTTTCAAATTTTTCAGAATATTCCTTACCATTTCTATGAATAGTAACCTCTAACCATTCAGATAAGGCATTAACTACAGATGCACCTACACCATGTAGACCTCCTGATACCTTATAGCTTGAATTATCAAACTTACCACCAGCGTGTAATACAGTAAAAATAGCTTCTACTGCTGGTCTTTTAGTCTCAGGGTGAATATCAACTGGCATACCTCTACCATTATCTGTAACTGAGATAACATCTCCAGGTAATATTTCAACTTCAATATGTGAAGCATATCCTGCTAAAGCTTCATCAATTGAGTTATCAACAATTTCCCATACTAAATGGTGTAATCCTCTAGGGCCTGTTGAACCAATGTACATACCTGGTCTAACTCTTACACCCTCTAATCCCTTTAATACTCTAATATGAGAGGCATCATATTCTTTTGCATCTGGGTTTAAATTTTCTTCATCCATCATTTTCTAATCTTTCCCTTCTATAATCTTATTACCAAGCTTTTTTCTAACAGCTCATCAGGAATACCTAAAGTTGAGGTAGTTGTTATAAAAGCTTGCTTAAAACCTTTAATATAATTTGTTATTTTAACAATTCTAGTATTATCAAGTGCTGCAAACACATCATCTAATAATACAATTGGTTCTACACCTGTTTTTTCTTTAATATAATTAATTAATGCAAGCTTTAAAGCTAAAACAGCAGTTCTTGCTTGACCTTCTGATGCAAAGCTTTTAGAATCCTTACCATTAATTAAAATATCTAAATCATCTCTATGAATACCTATATTGGTTGATTTAGTTAATAAATCATATCTTAATTTATCACTAAATGATTTATAAACATCATCACCATAGGTTTTCACATAGCTTAAAGAAATTTTTTCAATTTCCATATCTAAGCATATTTTTTCTAAATAAGAATTAAGCTCATTAATAAAATTAATTCTTGCATTATAAACATCTAATAAAAACTTAATTAAGGATTTAGTAATAACCTCTAATAATTTCTTATCAATGTTTTCTTGCTTCAAATATTCATTTCTTTCATGTAAAAGCTTTTTATAGCTTCTAAAAGCATTTAAATAGCTTTTATCAATTAAAGATATATTCAAATCTAAAAAACGTCTTTTAAAGGATTTTCCACCATTAATTAGATTTAAATCATAAGGAGAAAACATAACGACCTTTAAATTACCTATATAATCGGCTAATCTTTTATACTGCTTCTTATTATAAAAGAAAGAATTTCCTTCTTTAGATATAACAACCTTAAATTGCTTATCAGCTTCAATATCAATAATAGCTGAATCAAGATTATCCTTTATAACTAAATCTAAATCATTTTCACGATAGCTTTTAGTTGTTGAAGTAATAAAAATAGATTCTAAGGTTGAACTTTTTCCAGTAGCATTCTTGCCACTAAAAATAACTAAAGAATTATAGGTGTTAAAGCTTATATTCTCAAAGCATCTAAAATTAGTTAAATGAATTTTTTTAATCATTCAATAACAAATTCATCCTTACCAACTTTAATTTGATCTTTTGAATAAAGCTTTCTTCCTCTTCTTTGTTCAAGCTCTCCATTAACATATACCTCATTTTCAACAAGATAATATTTGGCAGCTCCACCAGAAGAAATAATGTTTTCCATCTTTAATAATTGTTGTAAAGTTATGTATTCAGTAGTAATTTTTACGGTCTTCATAGTCATTAATCCTTTCTATATTATTATATAATATAGGATGATTTTTTGCAAGAAAAATCGCCTTTTAAATCGTTTTTCTTTCAAATCAAACATTTTGAATAAAAATTAAAAAAACGCTAATTTAATCTAAAATATACTTAAAAAAGAAAATTCAAAAAATTAATCATTTTTATAAAATTTTAAATTTTAATACAATTTATAAAATTTTTGTGGTATAATTTTATTGTAATTTAAGGTTTTTTTTATAAAATTCTTAATATTTTTGTAAATAATTAATCTACAAGGAGAATAAAATATGCTAAAAATAAAAGTAATGCTAGATATTAAAGCTTATAACGAACTTATTAGTGATATGGAATCATATTTTATTTTAAAAAATGATAAGACAATTAATAAGAATAAATTTATGAATATTCTTTTTAAAAACTATTATGAGAATTATGAAGAAAAAAGAATAAAAATAAATAATAAGATTTTTGCTTTTTTTGAAAAGAATGGAATTAATAATCCAGAAATAATGGCAAAAGAATTATCTTATAGATTAATGAATGAATATGATTCTAAGGAATTATATTTTGATAAAGGAATTACCTTTAATTTAACAGATGAAGAGGAATTTATATTTAAATCTATAGATAATTTAAAATATGAATCTGCTTCCCTTTATTTTAGAAATTTAATTTATAGCTATTTATCTTTAAAATCATATGAAAGAGAAAATATTATTTATAAGGATATATTAAAAAGATTTAATAAAGCTATAGAAAATAAA
>JAFXUP010000172.1 GCA_017524905.1 Acholeplasmatales bacterium
CTAGAATCAACATTTGTTTTTTCTATCTCAATCCAATTATTATTTATAAATTTAGATTTGATAACCTCATCATTATTTTTAATTCTTTTTGATGAAAAAGCACCATCAATTTTAACAGAAATATCTGAATCTAAATATTGATATGTATACTCACCATTAGCCATATATCTATATGCTTTGGTTAAAAAATCATCATATTTAACATTAGAAAAAGATTTTAAATATTCATTATATACCTTTTTAGTTAAATCATCATCTTTTAAATTACTATTTTTTTCTATTATTTCTTTATCATTATTTACATCTTTATTACCATCACAAGATGCAAAACTAAATGATAAAACTGCAGCAAGCATTGCTAAAATAATTTTTTTCTTTTTCATAAATATAACCCCTCGTTATATAAACATTTTTATTTTATAAACATTAAAAATAAATGTCAATAAAAAACACCTTTAGAGGTGTTTATCTTTCATATCGCTTTGAATCATCCATTGCGATGGTTTTAATTGAATCATTTAATCTTGCAATAATTCTTTCTGCCTTTAAAATATTAGCTTTAGTTTTATCTCCAGCTAAATGATTTTTTAAATCTTCTCTTGGATTTAAATTAGATGTAATAAATACTGGCTTTTTTTCCATTAATCTATAATTAATTAATGGTCCAAATATTTCATCTCTTACCCATGATGTCATATTTTCTGATCCTAAATCATCCAATAATAAAACATCAACATTTTTTAAATCATCAATTATTTTTTCAAATTCTAATTGATTATTTAAAGAAGATTTTAAATTAGCAACTAAATCTGGAAAATAAACTAACGCAGATGATATATTTTCTTTTGCAAGCTCGTTTGCAATCATTGCTAGAGTATAAGTTTTTCCTATTGCGAATGTACCATAAATATATAATCCTTTTGGATTATTATTTAATTTATATTCTTCTTTAAACTTATTTAAGTAATCTATTATTTTTATTCTTTGTTCATCTTTTATTTCATAGCTTACAATTGTTGCTTCTAATACATTTTGTGGTAAATATAATGTTGAAATTTTTTTATTTTGTGTAAATTTTAATTTAGATAAAGCTTTATATTTACAATCCTTATCATAAAAATATTTACCATCAAAATATTTAATCATTCCTTTATTGATGAATGGGCATTCATCTAAACCTTTACAAGTCTTACATGAAAGACGTTGCTCATACATAACTAATAAATCATTATAGTCATCTATAGTTGCATCAACTTTGAATAATTTTTTTAATTCTTCTAATGTAGGAATATCATTCATCATAATTCTTCAAAGCCCCCGTTATTAGAATCATCTTTATTTTCATAAGGAATATCTGGAAATTTAGCTTCTGTTACATATTTTATTGCATCTTCTGTTGTAAAAATATTATTTTCACTCCATGAAAAAGCCATCTTTTTAAAATAATTTAGGGTAGGTAATTCTCCCTTATCCTTAATTACTTTTAATACCATACAGTTTAAAACTCCTCTTGGGAATTCTAATTCTGCATAAACATCATTTAATGTTTTTAAATATTTTATTGGATAATTAGGCATTACATCTTCTAATAGCTCATTTGCTGTAACATTATCTAAATATTGACATAAATCCTTATTAGCAACCATTTCATCATCTTTATTAACTAGCTTAGGTGCTTTCATATTACGCTTATAATTAAATAAAACATTAGCTTTATTTTTTAATAAACGATATTCATAATTTCCTTTTGAGTTAATTGAATCAGAATATAAGCCCATCATTTCTGTTTCATTAAAGCCATATACAAAGGCTAAATTTGATATTTGATCTCTAAAGTTTTTAGTAATACCTGTTTCTAAAAAATCAAGGTTAATTCCTTTAACAAAGAAATCAAAATCAAAATTATAATTCTTAATTTTTAAATTACGATTTGGCTTTTTACCTAAGATATATTTAAATTTATCATAAGTAATTTCATTATCAACCTGTGATTGATATACCTCATCGAATGTTTTTGTTATATTTAAAGCATTAGCTTTATCTATCTTTTCAACTTTAAAATGATTATAAATAAAATCAAATGTTTCTCTTGATGTTTTAGCATATAAATAAAGTCCTAATGTAGCATCCTTTATAAAGCCTTTTGCTGTTAAAGGAGGACATATTATATATGTATAGCTTTTATCAGGCATTTCATAGCTTACTAAAAGGCCAATACCCTCAAGCTTAATTCTCGCTTTTAAAAATGAATTTGAATTAAGTGAAAAAATATCAAAGAAATCCTGATGCTTCATTTTTTCGCTTTTCAAATTATTTCTTTCTAATAAAGAATAAAATCCTAAATAAAGCATTAATGCATCGCTTCCCATAAGCGGTGCATAAAGCAAAGAAACAACATTAACGTCATCATTTGATAGCGTAAAGCTAGAATAAATATTAAATTGTGAATTGCTATCAAACTTAGATGCCATAATAACTCCTATCTATGAAGACTTACTCCTTTAAGCTCATATACTTTTTCTATATCTTTATATACTTCTTCCATAAATTTAATTGCTTTTTTTGTATTTCCTAATAAGAATTCAGAATCGATATAAAAATCAATTGATGTTTCCTTTGGATTTTGCATAATAATTTTAGCATTTACCGAAAAATGAGGAATTTCAGAAAAAATTTCACCAAAATCATCATTTACTGATATAACTTCATGGCCTAATCTATTAAGTGTTTTTAAATAAACCTCCTTAATTTGGTCATATGATGCTTTAAAATAATGTGTTTGTAATTCACTAATTTTAGCATTTTCTAAAGTTTCAATTTGTGGCATATTACTTTCCTCCTAAAATATCATTAATAACATTAACAACTTGTTTTTTAGTTTCTGAAAATTCTCCCTGACTATTAATAACATAATCTGCTAATTCTTTTTTCATATATAAATCCATTTGTGAATGAATTTTAGCTAACGCATAATCCTCATCAATTCCATCTCTTGCCATAAGGCGTTCAACTTGTAGTTTTTTCTTTAAAAAAACACAAATTACCTTATCACATAGATATTCAAGCTTTGCCTCATATAGTAAAGGAATATCAACAAAAATTAAACCATCATTTATATTTGAGATTCTATTTTTTATTTCTTCTACTACTAAAGGGTGGCTTATTTTATCCATTTTCTTTTTTAATTCTAGATTATTAAAAATAAGCTTACCAAGCTTCTTTTTATCTAAATTTCCTTCTAAATCTAAAAAATCAGGACCAAATTCTTTTAAATAAGCATTATATAATGGCTTATTTTTTTCACTTAATTCCTTAACTATTGAATCAGAATCAATTACTTCATATCCTAATTCCTTACATATATTAGAAACATTAGATTTTCCACTGGCAATACCGCCTGTTATTCCTATTACACGCTTCATTTTTTACTCCTGGCAATTCTTACAGTAGTATGTAGACCTTCCACCAATTTTAATTTTTGAAAGCTTTAGTCCGCAAACAGGACAAACCTCTTTCGTATGAACCAATAAGAAATTTTGGTAATTTCCTTCAACTCCTAAGCTTGATGTATAGCTTCTTATAGTTGTGCCTTTATTTAAAATTGCATTAGATAAAATTTCTTTTGTGTTTTTAATAATTTCTTCTAATTCTTTTAATTTTAAATTTTTTGAAGGCATTAAAGGATTTATTTTAGATTTAAATAATACTTCATCAACATAAATATTGCCTAATCCAGCAATAATTGATTGGTCCAATAATGTGGTTTTGATTGGAACAGCCTTATTTATTATTTTATCATAAATCCTATTTATTTCAATTTCTTTATCTAAAATAGGATCATATCCAACCTCATTAATTGGAGGTGTTGTAAATAGATTTTTTTCATCCTTATATTCAATTCTTCCAAATTTTCTAACATCTTGGTAGCATAGCATATAGCCATTAGATAAATAATAAATAACATGGATATGCTTATTATCTAAGCTATCCTTTGGAATATAAAAATATTTACCTTCCATTCTTAAATGAGAAATAATATTTCCTTCATTTAATTTAAAAATTAGAAATTTTCCTCTTCTTTCTAATTTTTTAAATGTTTTACCAATAACATTTTCTTTAAAATATTCAATGTCATTATTAATTATAGGATTATATTTAATTTTAACATCTACTATTTTTAAATTAAGAATTTCTTTTTCTAAAACTCTTCTTACCGTTTCAACCTCAGGTAATTCTGGCATTATTATTCTCCTATATGTTTAACCATTTCAGGCTTAAATTTATTCTTATCAAAAAATGCATCATCTGATAAAGGATATCCTAAGCAAATTAAAGTAAATGGAAATTTACCTTCTTCTAAATTTAATAATTTTGAAACAGGAACATATCTATCAGCTACTGGATATGTTCCAAGCATAACAGAACCAATTTTCATTTCAGTAGCCTTAATCATTAAATTTTCTGCTGCATATGCTAAATCCTGTTCTTGAAAAGCTGGTGCTGATAAATTATCTTTTTTAGTTCCAATTACAGCAATCATTTGATTAGCTTCACTAACCTGCATAGTACTATTTGGTTAATATTTTGCAATATTTTTAATTAGTTCCTTATTTTCAATAATAATATATTCTCTTGATCTTTGATTTCTTGCAGAAGGTGCTGCCTCAGCATATCTACATAAGGTTAATAAATCCTCATAAGGAATTAATTCATCTTTAAATTTTCTTACGCTTCTTCTTAATAATATAGCATCCATTTATTTTACCTCATACCAATCCTTACCAAATGAATCACCTACTTCAAGTGGTACACTTAATGATACAGCATTAATCATTTCATTTCTAACAAGTGATTGAAGCTTTTCTTCTTCACCTTTTTCAACCTCAAATACTAATTCATCATGAACTGAAACTAGCATTTTTGATTTTAAATGATTTTCTTCTAATTTCTTATCAACATTTACCATAGCAATTTTTATAATATCAGCTGCACTACCTTGTATAGGGGCATTCATTGCCATTCTTTTAGCAAATTCTCTTTGCATATAGATTTTAGAATTAATTTCAGGTATATATCTAATTCTATTTTTCATAGTTTTAACATAGCCTGTTTCCTTACAATCTTCTATTACCTTATCCATATATGTTTTAATTTCAGGATATGCTTCATAATAGCTATCAATAAATTCTTTAGCTTTTACATTTGAAATACCTAAATCATTAGCAAGTCCAAAGGCTGATATTCCATAAACTATACCGAAATTAACTGCCTTTGCTTGTCTTCTATCCTCTTTAGTGATTTCAGTCTTTTTAAAGACATCTTGAGCTGTTTTTGTATGAACATCTACTCCATTAATAAAAGCTTCCTTTAAGCCCTTTACATTAGCCATATGAGCTAATACTCTTAATTCAATTTGTGAATAATCGGCACTATATAATGAATTTTCTTTTTTAGATGGAATAAACATTTTTCTTATTAAATGTCCTTCAGGTGTTCTAATTGGAATGTTTTGTAAATTAGGTTCTACTGAAGAAAGTCTTCCTGTATTAGTTAAGGCTTGTTCAAAAATTGTATGAACCTTTCCATCAGGATATATATAATCCTTTAATCCAACAATATATGTTGAATATAATTTAGTTTTAGCTCTATAATCTATAACTAAATTTATAATTGGATTAAATGATTTTATTGCCTCTAAAATTTCTATATCAGTTGAATATGTATTTGCCTTTTTCTTAGGATATGGAATATTTAATTCTTCAAATAAAACAACACCTAATTGTTTTGGTGATGATACATTAAATTCATGTCCTGCAATTTTATAAATTTCAGCTTGAATTTTTGTTATATCATCTTCTAATAATGCTTTTTGTCTTTGAAGCTCAGCTTGATCTATAAGCATTCCTTCAAATTCCATTTTACCTAAAACTTTTGATAAAGGAATTTCTATATCTGTTAATAATTCTAATTGATTCTTTTCCTTTAAGATAGAAATGGCTTTTGGTTTAATGTTATATAAAGCATTAGCCTTTTTAGCTACATGTGAATATAAAATTTCTTTTGAAGGTATAGCTTTTTTAGCACCCTTTCCATAAACAGCCTCATCATATAAAACATCATCATATTCATAAAAATTAGCTATAGCCTTAAAATCAGAACCAACTTGGGTATTTAAAATGTAGGTTGCTAATAATAAATCAAAATCAACACCTTCTAAATTAATACCAAATCTTTTTGATAATACATAGCTTCTTTTATAATCATAAATTGATTTTTTAATATTTTTATCTTGTAAAAACATAATTAAATCAAGTGATGTAGGAATTATATTAGAATCAACAATAAATGTTCCTAATTCATTTTTAATACCTAATGCTAATATAGGAGATTTATGATAATTATATTCAAATGTTTCAAATATTAAAGCTGAATTATCCTTTAATATTTCTTTAAATCTTAATGGATTATCAACAATTTCATAATTTGAATCAGTAACTGTTAATTTAGGTTCATCTAAACTAATTTCTTTTAATAATGATTTAAATTCTAATTCCTTATAAAATTCAATTAATTTATTCTTATCAGGCTCTTGATATATAGTATCTTCAATAGATACCTTTAAATCAAAATCACGAATGATCGTTGCCATTTTACGGCATAATCTTGCAGATTCATAATTTGCTTTAATCTTTTCTCCCATAGCTCCTTTAATTTGGTCCATATGAGAAATTATACCTTCTAAATCATTATATTCATTTAATAATTTAACACCAGTTTTTTCACCTACACCAGGAATACCAGGTAGATTATCTGATTTATCACCCATAATAGCCTTTAAATCAATGAATTGAGTATAATTAATACCATATTTTTCTTTAAAGAATTCAGGTGTATAATCATCAAGCTCTGTCATTCCTTTTTTATTCATATGAACAGTTGTATTTTCTGATATTAATTGTAACAAATCCCTATCAGATGAATAAATATCTACATGATAGCCTGCTTCTTCAGCTTTTTTTGATATTGTACCTATAATATCATCTGCTTCATATAAATCCTGTTCATAACGCTTAATTCTTGCAATATCTAAATATTCTTTAATATAAGCAATTTGCATTCTAAATTCATCAGGCATAGGAGCACGTCCTGCTTTATAATCAGGCATCCAATCATGTCTTAATGTCTTTTTTCCGGCATCAAAGGCAACCAAAATATTATCATATTTTTGGCTTGTTAAATGATTCATCATTCTAATAAATGCGTATATAGCATTTGTATATAATCCTTTAGAATTTGTTGTTAAATTTGAATTTGCTGCCATACCATAATAGGCTCTATACATTAATGAATTTCCATCAACTAAAATAAATCTTTTCATAAAAAAACTCCTATAGTTATAGTCTATGACTATTGTAACATAAAATGAATAAAATTTACATTTTTTATAAAGAAAAAATGGTTATTTTTCAATAACCATTAACATCCTTTACCACCTATAGAACAAGACTCTCCTGTTACATAAAATGGATTCAAATTTTTTTCTTTTAAATATGATTCCCAATCAGTAAATACATTTTCATTTTCATCTACTATTGCAGGAAGTCCAATATCTCCTATTTTTATTAATCTTTCAAAAACCTCTGGATGATTATCTCTATAGTGTAAGAACTTTTTTAAATTTTTTAGTGAATCTAAAACATCAATAAATTCATATTCAATTTTGTATTCATCAAAATTAGCCTTACAATTAATACAATCTGGGCATTTACTGCTTCCATAAATTTTAAACATAAAAACACACTCCTTAAATAAAATATACTACCTTTATAGATTTAACTCTTATTTGTTTTTTATATTCAATATCATTTTGATTTCTTAATCTGATCTTTTTAACACCTTTTTTAGCATAAATTCTAGTTAATGTGCTAGATACTACTTCAACACGTCCATCTGTAAC
>JAFXUP010000173.1 GCA_017524905.1 Acholeplasmatales bacterium
ATATAAATAATATTTATGATAATATGCTTCATGGTGAAAAAATTACATTAAATTCCACTGTTACAGTTATTTCAATGGTTGAAACATGGATGAATGATTTAGAAAAGCAATGATAAGTACTTTAGAAGGAATTTTATCAAATTCTTATAAACAATATATTACAAATCCAAAAACAGTTGAATTAGAATTAGATAATAATACAGATATTGCATCTTTACTTAAAAAGAAATTAAAACTAAATGGTCAATGTTTATTAACTATGACAAATTATGCATGGAGAGTTAGAATTGAAAGAGAATTAATTGAAGCTTCTAAAAATGAAAAGAAAAATATTGATTGGGATGCTCAATTAAATTATTTAGGTTCATGTGTATCAAAAGCAGCATCTTATTTAGATAAGAAAAAAAATATATTAAAGAAAAGACCAAAATACATGATTATATTATATAATTACATTTTATTAATGAAATATTTATATGAATTAACAACTAATTTAAAAAATGAAAACGTAAGAGGAACTGATAATTATGAATGGCAAAAATTACTCAAAGTTAACTTTATTAATAAAAAAGATATAATGCCACAAAATATGTTCCAAAGAAATAGAAATAGGAATATTGGAGAAGATAAATTCATAGTTCAAATTGAACAATTATCAAATAAAGCAAATTACGGTTATGAATATATAGGAAATAAAGAAAGATTAGTAATAACTCCAGTAACAGAAAGATGTTTCTTAAATATGATGACAGCAATATTCTACTTTAGAGGAGGAAGTTTACAAGGTCCTGCTGGTACAGGTAAAACAGAAACAATTAAAGATTTAAGTAGAACAATGGCAAAATATGTTATTGTATTTAATTGTTCTAATAAAAATTCATATAATACTATGGCTACTTTATTCTTAGGTGTTATTAATACTGGAGCTTGGGTTTGTTTTGATGAATTCAATAGAATTGAAATTGAAGTACTTTCTGTTATTAGAATCCAATTAATTCAAATTTTTGATGCTTTACGTTCTAAAGCTGTTGCTATTCCATTTAAAGGTAATGCTGGTGTTAGAATTAATCATTCACTTGCTATTTTCATTACTATGAATCCACAATATATTTTCAGAACTGAATTACCTGAAAATTTAAAAATATTATTCAGACCTGTTGCTTTGAAAGCTGCAGATAGACAAAGAATTTGTGAAATTAGATTCTTAGCTGATGGTTGTCCTGCACAAATTGCTAATAATTTAGCAAAATTATTAATTGTTTCTATTGATGTCTTAGAACAACAATTAAGTATTCAACCACATTATGATTTCTCACTCAGAGCAATTATGTCTATTTTAAAACATACATCTGCATTAAAAGTACTACAAGGACATGATGAAACTTTCTATTTAAGAATGGCAATTTGTGAATTATTAAAACCAAAATTAGTAGCTGGAGATGATGAAATTTTCGATAATGCACTTTCATCTGTATTTAATGATGGTTTACAAGGAGATGTAAATATAAATGAACAAACTGAACAAGCTGCATTACAAAGAGAAGAATCATTAAGAAATGAAATTAAACAAATTATAGATATGAAAAAATTAACAGGAAGTCCATTCCTAATTAATCAAACAATTCAATTACATAATAATATGCTTTTAAAACATGGTTTAATGCTTGTAGGTAGTTCATTATCAGGTAAAACAACAACATTAAAATTACTTCAAAGTTTAAATAAAGTTAAAATTCAAAAAGGAGATGTTTCAAATGATTTCAGTGAAATTGATATAAGAACAATATTCCCAAAATCAATAGAATTAGATGAATTATATGGTAAAATTGGAAGTGATGGTCAATATCATGATGGTTTATTACCATATCATTTAAAAGATATTTCAAATACAAGATATGATGATGGTTTAACAAGAGTTATTAAATGGTTAGTTTTAGATG
>JAFXUP010000174.1 GCA_017524905.1 Acholeplasmatales bacterium
ATTGCTCGGGCAATAGATGATATGCTTGAAACTTTTAAAGAATCATTTATTAAAAGAGAAATAAAAATAAATAAGGATTTAGAAGAAAATTTACCATATTTAGGTGATGAAGGATTAATAAGACAATTATTTTCTATTATTTTAGATAATGTTATAAAATATTCTAAATCATATTTAGATATTAAAGCATCAAGCGTTAATAATAAAATAATAATTAGCTTTAAAAATGATGGAATTAAAATAGATGAAGGTAATTTAGATAAATGCTTTGAAAGATTTTATCGTTTTGATGAAACTAGGGCATCTGAAATTGAAGGTTCTGGAATTGGACTTTCTATTGCTAAAGAAATTGTAGAGCTTCATAAGGGTGAAATTCACGCAATTGGATATCCAAATAATGTTTTTGAAATAAAAATAATACTTTAAAAGACCAAAAAATGGTCTTTTTTTAATTTTTAAGTAAGTTTTAGTTTCAATTTAAGTAAAATTTAGGTTTCAAATTTATAATGAAGCTGCAAAATGAAAAGGAGTTTGATTATAATGATTAATTATATTTTCAAAAGATATGAAGTTAAGTTTTTATTATCACCTGAAAAATTTGAAGAAATTAAAGATGAATTATTTGATAAGATTTCTTTAGATGAGTATGGAGAAACTACAATTCAAAGCTTATATTATGACACTCCTTCAAATTTGCTAATAAGAAGAAGTATTGAAAAGCCAATATTTAAAGAAAAGTTAAGGCTAAGAAGCTATGGTCTTGCTAAAGAAGATTCAAAGCTTTACTTAGAAATTAAAAGAAAGTATGAAGACGTGGTTTATAAAAGAAGAATTTCTTTAACTCAAAAGGAGGCAAATGGCTATATTGATGGCACTACTAAGCCTGATAGCCAAATTGCCAAAGAAATTTCAACATTTAAAAGGCAATATAAGGGCTTAAAGCCTAATATGCTTATTATTTATGATAGATGTGCATATAAGGATCAATCTGGTGATTTAAGAATAACATTTGATAGAAATATAAGATATAGGAAGGATAATTTAGATTTAACATATAGCTTAGATGGAATAAGAATAATTCCTGAAGGTTATATTCTAATGGAAATAAAGGTTCCTGGAACTTATCCTATGTGGCTTACAAGGCTTTTAAATGAACATAAGATATATAAAACAAGCTTTTCTAAATATGGAAGAGCCTATGAAATTGAAGAAGAAAAGAAAAATGAAGAAAAGAAAGGTACATTAACATGGATGAATTATTCAAGACAATACTTACAAGTGAATCAATAACAGTTTTACAATATTTTATAATCATTTTATCAGCATTATTAGTTGGCTTAGCATTTGCCTTTATGTGCTTTTATAAATCTAAATCTAGTAAGAATTTCTTAATTACTTTAGCAATGCTTCCTGCCGCAGTAGCTATGGTAATATTATTAGTTAATGGAAATATTGGAATAGGTGTTGCGGTTGCTGGAGCGTTTGGATTAGTAAGATTTAGAAGTGCTCAAGGTAACGCTAAAGAAATTACAGAAATATTTGTTGCTATGGCAGCAGGCTTAGCATTAGGTACAGGCTATATTGCATATGCCGTTATATTTACTTTAATTGCTGGTTTAGTATTAATGCTATTTACTAAAACTAAATTATTTGAGCATAAAGCATCTTCAGTTGAAAAAATTATGAAAATTACTATTCCTGAGGATTTAGATTATAATGAGGTATTTGATGATTTATTTATTAGATATACAGAAAGCCATGAATTAGTAAGAGTTAAATCAACAAATATGGGTAGCTTATTTAGATTGACATATGAAATTAAATTGATTGATAAAAAGCTAGAAAAGGAATTTGTTGATCAATTAAGATGTAGAAATGGTAATTTAGAAATCCAAATGGAAAGAATAGATTATCAGGAGGATAAGGATTTATAATAGGTGTTGAATTAATTAGCTATTTGACAGCTGGCTTAATTAATTTTACATAAGAGGAAGAAATAGCTTTTCTTCCTTTTTTTTGCTATTTTCTTATGTTATAATTAATCTAGTTTAATATAAATAATAGATTATTTATAATTTTTTAAAAAAGGATAGTGATTCATATGACATTGCCTAACAAATTAACTATGCTAAGAATATTATTAATACCTGTGATGGTAATTATTTATTACATTCCATGGTTTAAAGAAAATGATATATTCTTAAATATTTCATGGTTATATTTCATTTTATTTATTATATTTTCTTTAGCTTCATTAACAGATATGCTAGATGGTAAAATTGCAAGAAAATATAATTTAGTAACAACATTTGGAAAATTTGCTGACCCATTAGCTGATAAGCTTTTAGTATTTACAGCCTTAACAATGCTAATGCTTAATCCTGTTGGTGTTTTAGTTAATATGGGTGATTTATATATTCAAATGGTTCCTATGTGGGCATTTATAATTATTTTAATTAGAGAATTTATGGTTTCAGGTATTAGAATGGTTGCTGCATCAAATGGACAAGTTATTGCAGCTGCTAAATTAGGTAAAATTAAAACAGCATTTACAATGTTTGCTATTATTATTTGCTTTTTTGCTGAGGCACATAATGTAGTTGCTGTTATAGGATATTTTTCAATTATGATTGCTACTTTATTAACAATTGTTTCTGGAATTGAGTATTTCTGGAAGAATCGCGCAATTATTTTAGAATCTATTTAAAATTTTTTAAAAAAATTGAAAAATCTTACTATTATTATAATGGAGGTGCTAAAATATGGCAGAAAATAAAGAACAAGCATTAGAACAAGCTTTAAAGCTAATTGAAAAAGAATATGGTAAAGGCTCAGTAATGCGTTTAGGTGATGAGGTTGATAGAAAGATTGAGGTTATTCCTACTGGTTCAATTTCATTAGATAAGGCATTAGGTGTTGGCGGTTACCCAAAAGGAAGAATTATTGAAATTTATGGACCTGAATCATCAGGTAAAACAACATTTGCCTTACATGCAATTGCAAATGCTCAAAAAAATGGAGGATATGCAGCATTTATTGATGCTGAGCATGCCTTAGATCCAGTTTATGCAAAAGCGTTAGGTGTTGATGTTGAAAATCTAATTTTATCTCAACCAGATTCAGGAGAGCAAGCATTGGAAATAACAGAAGCATTAATTAAATCAGGCTCAATTGATGTTATTGTTATCGACTCTGTTGCTGCATTAGTTCCTGAGGCTGAATTAAATGGAGATATGGGAGATTCTCATGTGGGCTTACATGCAAGATTAATGAGCCAAGCAATGAGAAAGCTTGCTGGTGTTATCAATAAGACTAAATGTGTTGCAATATTCATTAACCAAATAAGAGAAAAGGTTGGTGTAATGTTTGGTAACCCAGAAACAACAACTGGTGGTAGAGCGTTAAAATTCTATGCATCTGTAAGATTAGAAATTAGACGTGGAGAAGCTATTAAGGATGGAGCAACTATATTAGGTAATAGAACTAGTATTAAGGTTGTTAAAAATAAGGTAGCTCCACCATTTAAAACAGCTGAGGTTGATATCATCTATGGAAAAGGTATTTCATATGTAGGTGAAATTGTTGATTTAGGTGTTCAAGCTGGTATTATTCAAAAGGCTGGTGCTTGGTTTTCTTATGAGGGCGCTAAGATAGGTCAAGGAAGAGAAAATACTAAAGATTATTTAGAAAATAATCCTGAAATTTTAAAGAAAATTGATGAGCAAATAAGAAGCTTATAAAATTAAAAGTCATATCAATCGATATGACTTTTTGTGTAAGAAAGGTATATAAAAATGAAATATTCAAAATTTATGGAAGGCTTTGATGAAGGAATTTTTGAAAAGCTTAATAATAAAAAAATAGAATTAGAAAAAAATGGTAAAAAAATATATGATTTATTTGTAGGTACTCCTGATTTTAAGCCTGAAGAAAATATATTAAAAGAAATTTCTAATAAGGCTTTAAATCCTGATTTAATTAAATATTCCTTACAGGATATAGAACCATTAAAGGAAAGATTTATAAAGCATTATAAGGATAGGTTTAATGTAACACTGTCAAAAGATGAAATAATGACAGTAAATGGTACACAGGATGGAATGTGTCATGTAGGTATGCTTTTTGCTGACCCAGGTGATTATTGCCTTTTACCTAATCCAGGATATGTTGCATTTGAGGCATGTGCTAAATTTGCAAGATGTAAAATTGAATATTATCCTTTATTAGAAGAAAATGATTTTATGCCAAGATTAGATTTAATAGATCCTGAAATATTAAAGAAAACAAAATTTGTTATTATTTCATATCCATCAAATCCAACAGGTGGTGTAATAACAAAAGAAAGATATGAAGAAATTATAGATCTAGCAATTAAATATGATTTTGTTATTATTAATGATAATGCTTATTCAGATATTGTTTTTGATGATTTTAAATCTTTTTCTTTTTTATCATTACCAAATGCTAAAAAGGTTGGCTGTGAATTTTATTCTTTATCCAAATCATATAATACAACAGGTTCTCGTATTTCCTTTTTCTTAGGAGATAAAGAGGTTATAGAGCAATTTAAAAAGTTAAGAAGCCAATATGATTTTGGAATGTATTATCCAATTCAATATGGTGCAATAGAAGCAATGAATGTTTCTCCTTTAATCATTGAAAAGCAAAGAAAAGAATACGAAGAAAGAAGAAATGTATTCTGTGATGGAATGAAAAAAATTGGTTTTGATGTAAAAGTGAGTAAAGGCACTATGTTTGTGTTTGTAAAGATACCAAATAAATATAAAGATAGTATTTCGTTTTCAACAGATTTATTAGAAAAAACAGGTGTATTATGTACACCAGGAATAGCTTTTGGAAGCTTGGGTGATAGGTATGTTAGATTCGCTTTAGTAAAGCCAAAAGAAGAATTATTAAATATAATAGAAATTATTAAAAATTCAAATATAATCTAATAATAAAAACCTTTAAATAAGCCTTTTCTAAGCTTTTAATTATTGACTTTAATAATTCAATAATGTATAATGAAAAGGCTTGGTATGGAGTAGTACTCAAGAGGCTCAAGAGGCTTCCCTGCTAAGGAAGTAGACCGGGTAACTGGTGCGAGGGTTCGAATCCCTCCTGCTCCGCCAACTTTAGAAATTACAAGGTATCTTCGGATACCTTTTATTTTTTAAAATGAATATTTAGTAAAAGTTTCAATTGAACTATAAAAAATACTAAAGGCCTTGATTAATTTCAAGACCTTTTTTTATATATTTAAATGCTTTAATTTTCTTTTTTAGCTTGTTCATTCGCAATAGCAAGTTTTATTCCATCTTCAAATTTTTTAGAAATATCATCAGGAGTATCAATACATCCTTGATTAATCCATTCATATATTATACCGAAATATGCTCCAGTGAAAAAAGCTTTACCGTATCTAAGTATTTCTGGCTCATCAGATTTAACACCAAATTCATTAAATAATATTTTTACTATTATATGATCTAAAGCTTGTTTTCTTAATAATAAAAAGAAATCTCTATGCTTATATATATGCTTTAAAAGAAGTTTTCCTTCATCGGTAAAATCTTTATTAGCTTCTTTGCATTCAACCCATCTTAAATGGCTTATATAGAATAATAGGTTATCTTTATTATTATCAAAGTATTTATAATATGAGGTTCTTCCAAAACCTGAATCTTTGCATATCTCTGTAATTGATATTAAATTATATTCTTTCTTCTTCATTAAATTTATTAAAGATAGTGAGAAGCATTCTTTAATAAACTCACTATTTGCATTGGCTTTTCTCATACGAACAAAACTTCCTTTCTTGTTCACTTTACGAACAAATGTTCATATTTTTCTTTACATTGTGATTATACAATGTTAGACTATCAGCGTCAATACGAACAAATGTTCATATGAGAAAGGACGAATAAAAATATGGAATATGTAATTGAAACAAAAAATTTAACAAAAAGATATCCTAATAAAACTGCTGCTAACAATGTTAATATGCATGTAAAAAAAGGAGATATATATGGTTTTATTGGAAAGAATGGAGCTGGTAAAACAACAACTATGAAAATGATTTTGGGTTTAGCAAACCCAACTTCAGGCCAAGTTTTGATTAATGGTAATTCAAATTTGATTAATGAAAGAAAGAAAATTGGTTCTTTAATAGAAGCACCTGGTTTATTTAAAAATAAAACAGCTTATGAAAACTTAAAACAATTTTCTTTAATTTGTGGTGGTAATGATAAAGAAATTAAAGAAATACTAGAAATTGTTGGATTATCTAATACAGGTTCAAGAAAAGCTGGTAATTTCTCTTTAGGTATGAGACAACGTTTAGGTATAGGTATTGCTTTATTAGGAAATCCTGAAATATTAATTTTAGATGAACCTATTAATGGTTTAGATCCTGAAGGTATTAAGGATGTAAGAGATACGCTCATAAAACTTAATAAAGAAAAAGGAGTTACTTTAATAATATCAAGTCATTTACTTGATGAGCTTGCAAAAATAACTACAAGATATGGAATTATTAATGAAGGTGAATTGGTAGAAGAAATATCTTCTGAAGAATTATTAAAGAAAACAAGTAAATCTTTAAAATTAAAAACAAGTGATAATCTTAAAGCTTTAGAAATCTTAAAAGCATCTGAATTTGATGGAATTATTGATGGTGAATATATTAGTTTAAAAAATCATATGGATGAATCTAATTTAATTGCTAAGATAATTGTTAAATCTGGATTAGAATTATTTGAATTATCAATTAATAATTCTGATTTTGAAAATTATTTCATTGAAAGGTTAGGTAAGTAATATGAATTTAATTAAGTATGAATTAAAAAGATTATTTAAATCTAAAGGATTTTATATTTTATTAGCTGTTTGTATAGGACTTTCTATTATATCTGTATTAACACAAAATCTTATTTATAAAGCATCATTAGAAACTGATAATCCTATTACAATTTATTCAACTGCATCAATTAAAAGTTCATTTTCAGGATCAATGGTTATGATGATTGCTGCTATATTTACAGCAATTTTTGTAACAGATGAATATCAAACAGGAACTATAAAAACAGTAATGTCAAAAGGATTTTCAAAAAATCAAATATATTTATCAAAATATTTATCATCACTTTTAGCTACTTTATTATTTTATTTATCATCTATTTTAGTAACAGCATTATTAGCAAATCATTATTTTGATAAAACTTTAGTTGATTCAACTATGACTAGCTCATTTATTGTTTCATTAATAATTGTTATTGCTTACCACACAATATATTTTAGTATATCAATTGTTACAAGAAAACTTGGTATTTCAATTGCTTTAAATATTGTAGGACCATCATTAGTAGGATTAGTATTAGGCATGGGAGATGCATTAATTAATAGTGAAAGCTTTAAATTTACAAGTTATTGGTTAGATTCTTTATTAAGCAATGTTGCTAAAATAGAAGCAACATCAAATAGCTTAACACAAGGTGCTATTTTAGGTGTTATTTATTTAGCAATTGCATGTGCTATAGGTGTATTCTTAAATAAGAAAAAAGAATTATAAAAAAACAGAAAATTTCTATAATTAAGAATATGATTAGAATACGTACTCGTGTGCTCCGCCACTTATAGAAAGTTAAAGGTATCTTAAATAGATACCTTTTATTTAAATAATGAAAAAGTAGTGAAAAAATAGTGAAAAAATAGTGAAATTATGATATACTATAACCGGAGGGGTAACATGATCAAAGTTTCATTAAATAATGATTTGTTAAATGCTTTATTAGACATTGAAAAAAATAAAACCATTTTAGAAAATACTAAAGTGCCTGTTGAGTTATCTAATAAATTTAGAAAAAACACAAGAAAAAGAAGCTCTTATGCATCAAATGCAATAGAGGGGAATCCTCTTTCATATGAACAAGCTGAAGAAGCAATTGAAAGTAAAAACAGACATTTTTTAAAACCTGAACAAGAAGTTAGAAATTATTATTTAGCTTTGGAATTGTTATCTAAGAAACTTGAAGAAAGAGTGCCTTTTTCAATAGATTTATTATTGGAGGTTCAAAAACAAATAGTATATGGTCAGTCAAAGGAAAAGACTGGACTAAGAGGTGCTATGCCACCTGGCGTATTATTTGCTGTTTATGATAGCAAAACAGGTATGCCTGAATACATACCACCAGAGTATTCTGATGTCCCTGGTTTGTTAAAAGAGCTTGAAGAATATATTAATAATTCTACTGATCATCCAATTATAAAAGCTGCTGTATTACATTATCAGTTAGTTACTATCCATCCATTTGAAGATGGAAATGGTAGAACCTCAAGAATTATGTCTAATTATGTTCTTTCATATTATGGTTATGGATTTAAGGAAATAGGTTCTTTAGAAGAATACTTTTCTTATGATTTAGAGGAATATTATTCATCACTTCAAATGGGGCTTCCTGCTTTATATTATGATGGAAGAAATAATCCTCCTCATCCAGAAATATGGATTAATTATTTCATTAAAATATTTAGTTTGTATGCAAACAAAGTTACAGCTATTGCGACTAGCACTATAAATGATAATGAAAAGGAAAGATTTAATAGGCTGTCTGAAAAAGCAAAAAGATTATTAGGATATTTAAAAGATGAAAAGCTTGTAGAATTTTCTCCGATAGAAGTAGCAAGTGTATTTGATGTTTCAAATAGAACCATTATTAATTGGTGTGCTGAACTTTGTGAAAATGGTTATTTAAAACCTAATATTGTTAATAAAAGAATTAGAACATATTCGATAATAAAATAAAAGTGTTCGAATACGTACGCTTGTGCTCCGCTACTGTAAAAATGACAAGGTATCTTAATTGATACCTTTTTTATTTTATCATTTTACATTTGTGCCCAAATGTGTTATATTAGAAGTGTAAATGGAGATGGTATCATGTTTAATCAGCAAGAATACATTAATGATTTTATTAAAAATACATATAAAACCGTTAAATTAAGAATTAGAAATGATGATAAAATAATAATAAATAAGATTAATAGTGTTGACAATATAAATCAGTATTTGATTGGATTAATAACTAAAGATATATACGATAATCGAAAATACAATTATATTAATAATGAAATAAAAATAAATTTTGAATTATCTAATACTATGCAAGATTTGGTTGAACAAGCAGAGAAAGCTGATATATTAGAGGATTATGGATTATATATGAATTTAGCGTACGCTATTGATGCACGAGCAAAAAGAGAAGTATCTAGACATCTTTTAACTGAAAGAGAATGGAGAATGTTATCAAGGAGATATGAATTATGATTGAAATAGTTGATTTTACAAATTGTAAATTGAGTAATAGAAATCTTGAATATGCAGGTAGAGCTGGTGAGAAAAGAGGGATAATTTATAACAATGAATTATGGTTCTTAAAATTTCCTAAAAACACTATTGGTATGAATAGAGTTACAGGCTTATCATATGTTACATCTCCCTTATCTGAATATATTGGCAGTCAAATATATAAAATATTAGGATATGATGTTCATGAAACAATACTTGGTATATGTAATGATGGAAAAAGAAATAAAGTTGTTTGTGCATGTAAAGATTTTATTGCTGATGATAAAAATGAATTATTAATCCCTTATACAGCACTTCGCAATGATACTAATCCAATAATAATGGATCGTAATGATGATTCATTAATGTCACCATCTAATATTAACGAAATAGAATTCCAGTTAGAACATAATACTATATTATCTCGAATACCTAATGCTAAGGATAGATTCTGGGATGTAGCTTTAATAGATATGTTAATTAACAATAATGATAGAAACGAGGATAACTGGGGAGTAATAAAATATAAAAAAGAGGATTTATATAAATTAGCTCCGATATATGATTGTGGTAATTGCTTTTACGGGAAGACAAGTGACGAAAAGATAGAAATAATAATGTCAGATGTGGAAAGATTAAATAGCAGTGCTAAAAATGGTATTACTGCATATGAAGATGATAATGAAAAAGAAATTAGAAACACTGAAATAATAAAATATGTAAAGAAATATAATTCTGATTCAATTGAAAGAGTTGTTAATATTGTTAAAGCCAAAATGAATGATATCAAAGAACTTATTTATAATATTCCTAATAAATATGATGATATAGAAATTATGAGTGATATTAGAAAAAAATATTATATCAGAACATTAGAATTAAGATTAGAAATGATTAAATAATTTTATTACCTGAGTTTCCGTTTCCTCCGCCATAAGGTGAATGTAGTCGGAACATTTAAATTCATTTATAGAAATGGTTGTTTAGTATTGTTAGTCGACTTCTAGCATAATAAAAATCGCTTAATGAAGCGATTTTTTATTTTGTAAGGCTTGTTATAATTGACGAAAGCCAGAATCTCGCCGGGTTAATTTATAAAAGTGCATTTTATTTATAATAACAAACTATAACAAATTATAACAAAATAATCGAATTATAAATGATTTATAATCAAGGTATCTTCGGATACCTTTTTTGCTTAATAAAACAAAAAAGAGAGTTTCCTCTCTTCAAATAAGCTATTTAATGATTTCTTTTATTTTGTTGAGTAATTCAACATTTACAATTATATCTTGGTTTATAATTGTATTGAATTCATCTATACTATGTATTTTATTATCAAATAGAACCTCTAGATTAGATATAACATTAATTTCGTTGACTAAATCAAAGATATTTGTATTTTTATTAATATCTACATATTTATTAATATCAATACATCTATGATTGTCATCGTTAAAATAAATAATTGGTTTTAAGTAATCATATGATTCTTTTGTTATGGATATAGTTTTTTTGGCATTTTCGTATAATACATAAATATATTTATCTTCACCACAAATATATTCTAGGCTTACTTCGAAAAAGGAAGTAAGCTTTTTTAATGTTTCAATATTTGGTTCCCTTTTTCCTGTTTCATAACAGGCTATCGTGGAATAATTTAAGCCTATTCTTTCTCCTAAATCTCTTAATGATAAATCTCTTTCTAATCTTAGTTCTTTGAATCTATTTTGCATAATATCACCAAAAATATTATATCAAATGTGGGCAAAATGTCAAAATTTTATCAACATTGTTGACAAAATGCAAAAATCAACGTATTATATAATTGTTGGCGTTATGTAAACAGAGGAGGCTTATGGGAAATAGTTTAGATATATATAATACTTTACTTAGGATAGAAAGAAATAATCATATAGCTAAGAGGAAAGATGTTTATTCGAAAAGACAAATATCAAAATTCTATCGATTAAAATCATTGGAATTATTACTTGTGATTAAAAGGATAGACGATACAAAGCCAAAATCTATTTCTTATAGTATTTCATATCAGCTATATAAAAACATTGAATGTTATTTATTTACATTTAGTATTTTAGAAAACAAAAGACTCCATTTGCCAAACAGGACATTTTACTTTCATTTGCCAATAAATTTATTCAAAGGAGAAACAGGAAAATGTTTTATAAAAGCTATCAACACATTGAAAAATTAGGAACAAGTGAAACAGAAGGAATATTAAAAGGTGAAGTTCATTTATCATATAAAATAGATGGCTCAAATGGATGTATTTATTTAAAGGATAATGGTGAATTAGGCTTTGGCTCTAGAAAAAGAGAATTATCAATTACAGAAGACAATATGGGCTTTATGACCTCTTTTGTTACGGATAAATCACTTTATTCAAAATTTGAAGAAATACTAAAAAAGAATCCAAATTTCATAATATATGGGGAATGGCTAGTTCCTGTAACTATTAAAAGATATGGAAAAGATGCTTGGAAAAAGTTTTATGTTTTTGATGTATTTAACAACGAAGACGGAACATATTTACCATTCAATAACTATAAGGAAATGTTAGATGAATATGGTTTATTATATATTCCTGAAATTGCGGTTTTAAATGACCCTAGCGAAGAGGATATTAAAGAATATTTAGATAAAACTGGTGAATTCTTAATTACTGAAGGATTAGGAGAAGGAATTGTAATAAAGAATTATGATTATAAAAATAAATATGGAAGAAGAACATGGGCTAAGATATTAACCGAGGACTTTAAAAAGAATAAAAAGGAATTAAGGAAAAGAATTCATATTGCTAAAAATGAAGGAGATATTGAATTACTTATTGTTAATTATTACTTAACTTCAGAACATGTATTAAAAGAAAAATACAAGATAGAAGAAAAATATGGTGGATGGTCATCTAAAAATATTTTTGAGTTATTAAATAGAGTTTATGATGAATTCTTAAAAGATAATTTTGAATTAATACTAAAAAGATATAAGGATCCTACTATCAATTTTAAATTGCTAAGACAGTACTCTAATGATTTTGTTAAAGAAATAATAGGTGTTTAGTATGAAAAATATCATTGGAAAAATAATAGATTTTGAAGTAAAAGGAAATGCTGTTAGGTTTTATTTGGGTAATAAAACTGATGAATGGGGTTGGACTAATAAAAACTATAAGGATCGTAATGGTAACACTCCTGATTGGCTTAAACCTAGTGATACATATTATGGTGATGACTGGGAAGATTGTCCTTATGAGTGTAATGCTGGTACAGTTTATGATGAATTTATATATGGTACAAGAACATATTATTATGATATGAATTGGCTAATAATAGAACCATGTAGTGGTGAAATAAATTCACCATATTGTAAAAATGATTTTAAGAGTAGAAACATTCCGTGTGTAATTGTAATTAAAGGAGAACTTGCTGATAGATATTCTTATAAAGATAAGTTTTCTTTTTGGTGGGATTTTATAAAAAATAGCGATTATGATAAGCAAGAAGTGGAATGTTTTTACTTTGAAGATTATCTAATGAGTGGTGAGACACTTGAAACTGAAATTTCAAGTATAACAATATAGTTTAGTTTGATATAGGAAAAACGTATATAGTTTTATTAAGAAAGAAATAGGTTTTAGAAATGAATAGTATTGATATTAAAGGATTTAAAAAAATGGGTAAATAGTATAAGTGCTAAATATAAACAATTACAAATAAAGGCTGCGATTAAAGTTAATAGTGAGATGTTATCTTTCTATTTTGAATTAGGAAAAGAGATTTCATACACATCTTTTAAAGCTGAATATGGTAGCAAATTTTATGATAATTTAAGTAAAGAATTAATTAAAAATTTGCCTAATGTTACAGGATTATCTCCTAAAAACTTGCGTTATATGGAAAAGTTTTATGTGTTGTATAAAGATAAAATTCAAATTTTCCCACAACTTGTGGGAAAATTGTTTTCAGTTCGCCACTTTAAAAATGACAAGGTATCTAGATTGATACCTTTTTTATTTGTTTGTAAATAATAAAAAACATAGCTATTTTGTATTACGTCAAAATAGCTATGTTTTTCTTTATAATTCTTTAATTTCTTTTACAATATTTATTATTTTTTCTTTTTTATTGTTAGGTATATCTTCTAATAATTTAATTAAATCTTTAGCATAATCATCTTTAATATCTTTGTTAATATTTTCTATTACCTTATTAAATTCATTTTCTGAACTTGCAATTATTATAGGCCTATCTAGTAAATAATCAGTAGGTATTTTAAATATATCACTAAGCTTTATTATTTGAGAAATATTTGGTTCTGATCTTCCTGTTTCCCATGATGATATAACATATTGCTTAACATTCATTAGATTAGCTAATTCAATTTGTGTAATATTATTTCGTTTTCTTAATTTTGTTAATTGCCCATTGAATGACATTTTATCAACTCCATCTATATTTTAATATGTAATTATTCATTTTTCAATCACATTTAGCAAAATAAACATATTATTTTTGAGTATAGAAAAAAATACATAGTATAATAAATTATCTAATAAACACATAGTGCATATTAAAAAATAAGAAAAATAGAACATAATTGAATTATACGAGGGTAAATATGGTAGAAAAAGAAGTATATATAGATTTAATAAATGAAATTTTAAATAATGATGAATTAATAATTGACTAGGAGAGGTAAAAATAACTTGAAAGAATAATTGGTTCGAATATCATTAACTAATAAAATGTTGATTTGCCACAATAAATATTATATAACAAGATTATCGATGGTGAATTGACAATGATATATAATATAGAAGCATTAAGAAATATATATAAAGATTATTCTAACATTAATCAAAAAGTAAGTCTTGAAACAAAAAAAGGAAATCTAATTAGAATAAAAAAAGGTCTATATTCTAATAATATTAGAATTGATTCACCAATAATTGCTAATATATGTTATTCCCCATCATATATTTCATTTGAATATGCGTTAAGCTATTATGGATTAATACCAGAATATGTAACGTTATATACATCTGCAGTATATAATAAGAAAAATAACAAAATATATAGATTAAAAGATGTATCATTTGAATATAGAAGTATTCCTAATGATGTATTTCATGAAGGCATTACTTTTTTAAAGAATGAAGAAGATATTAGATATAAAATTGCAACAAAAGAAAAAGCATTATGCGATACATTATATTCAAAATACCCTGTTAGATCTTTAATTGATTTAAAAGTATTATTATTTGATGATTTAAGAATTGATGAAGAATTATTTTTAAAATTAGACTTTAATTTTATTATAAAAATTGCACCATTATATCATTCAAATACATTATTAACATTAGTCAAATATATAAAGAAGTTACAAAATGTCAACTATTGAAGAAATAATAAAAACTTATAATCCTGAAATGATAAATGATAAGGTATCTTAATTGATGCCTTTTATTTTTAATGCATACTAAACTAACGGTTTAATAAAAACTAGAATAATTATACTAATTTAGTCTTTATCATTATTTTTTTCTTTGGTATACTATTATTGATGGAGAACAATGCTTATGAAAATATTATTAAATGAGAATATATCAAAATATCGTAAAGAAAATAAAATGACCCAAGAGGATCTTGCAGAAGCACTTGGTGTAACATTTGCTGCTGTAAGCAAATGGGAGCGAGGTTTAGCTACACCTGATATAGAATTAATTATTCAAATGGCTAATATATTTGATATATCAGTTGATGCTTTAATTGGATATCAATTAAAGAGTAGCAATATAGAAGAACTTATTAAAAAAGCTGAGATGCTAATTATTGAAAATAAAAATGAAGATGCAATAATAGAATGTAATAATGCTTTAGCTAAATATCCTAATAATTTTAAAGTGGTTTATTTATCTGCTAAAATATACCAAATTATTGGATA
>JAFXUP010000175.1 GCA_017524905.1 Acholeplasmatales bacterium
CCCTTATTTTTATTTAGATTAAAAAAGAAAACAAAATTTTAAATTTGAATTAATTTCATTAAAATTATTATTAAAGAAAGAAAGAATTTAATTTGTTTTTAAATTTAATATCAAATCAATGATATACATTAATTATTCTTAATATATCATTGAGTCAATTATTATCTACTTATTTAAATACTAGCTTAGATTATTAATTACCTGCTCCCTTATTTTCTGTTCATATTCATCCGAATAATAATTCATAATTTCCTGGGAGTAGAAATCAGAGAATGATTTCAATTCTTCTTCTAAAGATTTATATGTACTTTTCAATTTAATTAATTTTCTTAAAGTTTTATTTTCAATTAATTTCCTCTTATAGCTCTTGAAGTCTCCTAATAAATCATGAATACGCTTGACAATAGTACATAATATCTTCTCATAATGAGAATCATCAACTCCACTATAATTAGGTCTATCCAGTAAAGGTATCAAAGCATCTAAATTAGTATTATTTTTAATAATATTTTCCAAAGCATCTCTGGCATTATTAACCAAGTACTGCGGTAAATTTTTATTCAGGCTTAATTCTAAAAGCCGATACGGTATATTATAATATTTCACATTTTCATTTATTCCTATAGCAAGATCTTCCACTAAACCATTCGTAATATCAGGATTAGGATAAGAAGCCATGAAATTAATAGCATTACAGGCATAGGATATTGTTTCCGGCTTTTGTTCATATAAACAAAGCGCTAAAACTTTATGTCCTCCTAAACGTTTAATTTGTTCTGCTTGTTCTTTTGAATATTGTGCTAAAGTTGATATCAATTGCAATCCTACATTTCTAGCTGGACCTTGATTAGTTTCTAAGAATCTAATCAAAGTCTCACATTTTATTTTAGCACTTACTTGATTAGTATGACCACTTCCATGTTTAGCTATATTATATAATAAAGATAAACAATTTTGTTGACAAATTGGATCAGCTCTACGCATAGGACTTGCATCAGTAGCACTACGAATACTATATATATTAGCTTTAGTTGCACCTGCGATATTTTCTTCGAGTAATTGATTATTTAATGAATTTATTATTTGAGCTGCTTTATCTGAAGAATTTTGTGCAATATAACTAAGACATAATAAAACTTGTCTTCTCAACATGGTATCCTTTGTTTGAAGATAATGTAATATTACTCCTAAAGTCTCTTTCTCTTCACATAATCTTCGAGTATGACTATCTGAATGTTTCGCTATATTTGACATTGTTAATACTGCTTGTCTTTTCAATTTTATATCAGGCTCTTGCAAGCATAAAGATAAAGGTTCTATTGCTCCAGCATTAATTACTTCTCTAGCTAAGTCTTCACCATTCATACATATTTTTTGTAAAGCACTTGCCGCAAATAATTTGACCTCACCATCACAATCTTCTAGACATGATACAAGAAATGTTATAACACCACCTGAGACTACTTTTGCTGCTAAGCTTTTCCATTTTGATAATTTACCTAATAATCTACAAGCGGTTTTTTTGTAGAAACGATTTGATGTTTCTAAGGATTTTAATATTAAATTTAAAATATGACCATTATCATCGTTTACAACTTGACTAGCTATTTCTTCATCAGCTCCAGCTAATGTACCTATGGCTAAAGCCGCATATTGTTTTATTGATATAACAGGATCTGTTAATAAAGGACCGAGGAGACGAATGGCATCCAGACGTTTTAATAGCTCTACGTTACGATTATCTTTTCCTCCTGCTAAGGCTGCTACAGTCTGGACGAAAATTACTCTGGCTCTTTGATATTCTTCAAAGGGTTGTATAACTGCTCGTGACATTTTAATTAATTATTTAAAATATATGAATTATTTGTATTTTTTAAATATTTAAATTATAACAGATAAAAAATTTTATTAATTTATGGGGATTGGGGA
>JAFXUP010000176.1 GCA_017524905.1 Acholeplasmatales bacterium
AAGCGTGAGTTTTTCCAGAACCAGTTTTTGATTTAGCTAAAATATTCTTACCAGATTTAATTTCATTAAATACTTCCTTTTGCACAGGAGTAAATTCTTTAAACTTTAAATCCTTCAAGGCTCTAACGATATAATCCTTTAATTCATATCCATCAAATTTCATATTCCAAACCTCCAATCTCATTTATTCTACCAAATGAAAATAAGAAAAACAAACTATTTTTCATTCTTTTTTATGAATAAAGCTTTATCTCCATATTTACTTTGGAATTCTTTAATCATTTTATTAATTTCATTTTCTTTTTCAAGCTTATCACTTATATTAAATAAGTTATGCTCAAGTGGTAATTCTTCCTTAGTTAATAAATTAGATACACCAATACCTAATAATCTATAATCCTTACCATCTATAAAATTATCCTCTAATAATTCCATAGCAATATCATTTATATAAATTAAATCATCAGTATATTCATTTAAGCTTCTTTGTCTTGTGATAGTATTAAATGTAGAATCTCTTAATGTTATAGTAACTGTCTTAGTAAAATATTTATATTTCTTCATCTTATTAACAACAGATCTAGTCATCTTTCTTAGCTCTAAGGCACAATCCTCTATTAATACCTTAGGTATATCATATGTTTCAGATTCAGATATTGATTTAGAATCTGCATATCTATTAGGCTCTACTACATCACTAGATTTACCATTAATAGCGTTAGTTGCGTATTCATATGAATTAATACCAATTAAATCAATGATTTTATCCTTATTATTAATATCCATAAAATCACCAATTGTTTTAATACCATTTTCTATTAATCTAGGCCAAGTCTTTTTACCAATACCAAAGATATCAGAAACAGATAAAGGATATAATACTTTACTTACCTCTCTTTTTCTAATAACAGTAACACCTAATGGCTTTTTAATATCACTACCCATTTTAGCTAAAAATAATGTAGGTGCTATACCTATTGAGCAAGGTAGCTTATATTCTCCTAATAATCTTTCTTGAATTTCCTTAGCTATAACTAAAGGATGTCTTTTTTTAGAGGCCTCTGTCATATCAGCATATAATTCATCAATAGACGCCACCTCTATTAAATCTGTATATTCCTTTATTAAATCTACAAATTTATAATGGTAATATTTATAATCATTAAAATTAGGCTGTATTATAATTAATCCAGGTAAAAGCTTCATTGCCTCATTTTGAGGCATAGCACTATGAATGCCATATTTTCTAGCCTCGTAGGAAGCTGTAGATAATACACCCTTTGTTGAGTTTTCTCTACCTATAGCAAATGCTTTTCCTCTTAATTCTGGATTTTTGATACAAGCAACGCTACAGAAAAAAGCATTCATATCAATGTGAAATATAATTTTTGCATGATTACTACCTTTTTCCACGTTACATCTTCCTTTTTTTCGAAATTTATATTATAATAATCTAGATTGATTAAATTATATCATTTTTTGTTTGGTAGGTGAAGATTGTGTCTAATAAGAAAAACAAAAACAAGAGTAAGAACAGTTTTTCAAGCAAATACGAGGTTGATAAAAAGGAAGATAGATATGACAACCCTGTAAAATCAAAAGCAGGTAAAATCATCATCGTAACTTTAGCATTCGCAATGATTGCAGGTTCAATTTTCGCTCTTGTATGGGCTATCGTAAACAGCATTTTACATTAATTTTAAAGCACCACAATGTGGCGCTTTTATTTTAGGAGTTATATGATTAAAATAGTTACAATTGATTTAGATGGTACATTATTTGATCCACAAAAAAAGGTATCATTAGAAAATAGAATAGCAATCAATAAATGTAAAGAATTAGGTGTTAAAATTGTTCTAGCAACAGGAAGACCAATTTCTGGCGTAAAGCCCTTATTAGATGATTTAGGATTAAATACTAATAATGATTATGTAATCCTTTATAATGGCGCTAAAATCATTAATTGTGGTACTAATGATGTTATTTATACATCTAATATTTATGGTAAAGATGTTAAAGAATTATATGAAGAATCTAAAAGATTAAAGGTCTTCTTCCATGCCTTTAGAGTTAATGGTGAATTAATAACACCTATGCATAATCCTTATACCGATGTAGAGGCAACAATCAATAATGTTAAGGATAATTATCATGATATAGTATCATTAAATGATGATGATTTATTCTTAAAGGCAATGATGGTTGGAGATACTGATGATGTTACTAGAATAATGACTGAGGTAAATCCAAAATATAAGGAAGAATATTCAATGCTTAGATCATCTAGAATCTTCCTAGAATTCCTAGAAAAGCATACTTCTAAGGGTGAAGCATTAAAGGCTTTAGCTAAATATTTAAATATCAGCATGGATGAAACAATGGCAATTGGTGATGCCGGAAATGATATTCCAATGATTAAGGAAGCTAAGATTGGTGTGGCTATGGAAAATGCATTTCCAGAGGTATTAAAGGTTGCCGATTATATAACTTCTTCTAATAGAGAATCAGGTGTAGCTAAAGCTTTAAATAAGTTCATTATAGAAAAGTAAAAATGGTTCCAAATAGAACCATTTTTTTATATAGATTGAGAAATAATTATTTAAGAATAAAAATGACCTGTAACTTTTAAATCATAGATCATTAACTAAAATTTAATTATATAAACATTATAAAATAAATTGGATAATAAATAATTTTATCTTCTTTTTTTATTTCTCTTTCATTATTAAAAACATAACCCTTAGTCATTCTATAATTAGGATCTAATATGATTTTAGGTAATGCCCTAAAGTTTTTATAATCTTTACCTGATTTTATTTCAACAGGTAAAACATTTAATGCATCATAGTTATCAATTAAATAGTCAACTTCCCCTACTTTTTTTCTGTCATAATAATATAACTCATGATTATGCGCCTTTAACTCCTCTGCAACCACAGTTTCATAAACAGCACCTAGATTAACTCCAGTTTCATCATCTAAAATCGCATTAATGTTATTTTTATATAACACACTTGTTAGTAATCCTACATCATTCATATATAGCTTTATTAGATTTTTACTACTTGACTGGACCAAAGGAAATTTGGGTTCACTTACTGCTTTAGCATCAAGCGCAATACCTGATGAAATTAAGTATTCAAATTCATCAACATATTTTGTATATCGAACATCATCAATATTCTCAATTTTCTTATATTGAATCCTTTTTACTTTATTCTCAATATTTGAAGGAATCATATCGTAAATTCTTTTTATTACTAGTTTATGGTTCTTATCATACTTTGACGCATCTTCTGAATAAAAATTAATGATATCTTTTTGTATTTCTCTAATTTTTGAAACATTCTTTGTTTCAACAAAAGACTTAACCGCATCTGGCATACCACCAACATATAAGTAAGTTTTAAATAGATATAGAATCTTATTATGTAATGCTTCATCAAGTGGGATTCCTTCTTCAAAGCATTTTCTCATATGATTAATAACTAATTCACCAACTGAATTTGCAATTAAAAATTCTTCAAAATCCATTGGATACATTTTCTTTTCAATTATTGAACCCATTGGAGTTAATGTTGTTTTAGAAAGTGTTATACCAAGTTCGGAGCCACTACATATATATTTATACTTATTATCTATTCTTAACGGCTTTAATAATGTCAATAATTCAGGATACTCTTGTATCTCATCAATAAAAATAATTGTATTTTCCCTATCTTTTAATTTATCACCAGCAATAACACTAACCTCAATATAAAATGATTCAACAGTTCTAACATTAGCAAATAATTTATCACCAACTTTATCATCTGCCATATTAATTTCAATATAATTTTCAAAATGCTTTTGAGCAAGCTCTCTAATTATATATGACTTTCCAACTTGCCTTGCACCATCTATACATAATATTTTCTCTTCATTACCCGTCAAATATTCTTCAATATAATTTGAAATTTTACGATACATATGCTTCCACCCGCTTTTCTAACTATATTATATAATATTTTTTACGCTTTTCCAACTATATTATATAATTATTTTTACGCTTTTCCAAGAATGGGTAATGCTATTTTAAAATCAGTGGAAGCAATTAAGAACAAAAGTTTATAAATGTCAAGATTTATTTATACCCACGTATAATTAAAGTATAAATAGATAATTACTTACTTAATTAT
>JAFXUP010000177.1 GCA_017524905.1 Acholeplasmatales bacterium
GATACAGATTTAAATACTTTATTTAAAGAATTAAGAGAAGATGATTTAGTAATAGTTACAGCTGACCATGGTAATGATCCTACATGGACAGGTACAGACCATACAAGAGAATATGTACCTTTATTAGTTTATTCTAAATCATTAGGTAAAGGTGATTTAGGAACAAGAAAGACTTTTGCAGATATCGGAGCAACAGTTGCTGAAAACTTTAATGTTGAAGCTCCTCATATCGGAACATCTTTCTTAAAAGATTTAAAATAATTAATAAAATTTAGAAAGGTGGTAACAAATGAGCAATAAATTTAGAATGCGTACAGCACTAGATGTTGATGATGTATTATTAGAATGCATACCTTACGCAATTAAGCTTGCAAATGAAAAATATCATTATAATCCACCTCTTACAATTCATGAGGTTAATAATTGGGGACGATTAGGAACAAGAGCTGATGTAATTTTTGAATTCTTTGAAGATCCTGAATTTTTTAAAAATCAGCCTGTTATTGAAGGCGCTAAAGAATTCGTAAAAGAATTATCAAAATTAACAGAAATCTTTATATCAACATCAATTGATCCTCGTTTTATGGGAATAAGAGCTGAAAGATTATTAAAGGAATTCCCTGAAATTCCAGCTGGAAATATTTTCATGGGTTCAAGAAAAGAAATGCTTAATGTTGATATTTTATTAGATGATGGTATGCATAATGTATTTAAAAGCCAAGCTGCCTTCCCGATTTTAATGAGAAGACCTTGGAATCAAAACGCAACAGGTATGCTTGCGGTAAATACATATGATGAATTCTTAAATTTAATTCAAGTAATTAAGCAAAGCTACCTACAAGAAGAAAAAACATTAAATAATTCAGGTATAGTAGTTTTAGTTGGTCCATCAGGTTCAGGTAAATCAAAGCTTGCTAAAATGCTTGTAGATAGTGATTCAAGATATGAAAAGCTTAAATCATATACAACAGCTGATCCAACCGCAATTTATGAAAATGATTGGTATAATTACATATCTAAAAATGAATTCATTAAATTACAGGAAGAAAATGCCTTCTTTGAATCTACAATGTATGCAGGACATGGATATGGTTCTAAAAAAGAAGATGTAGATAAAATATTAAAAGAAGGTAAAGTCGTTATAGCTACAATGGATATATGTGGTGCGATGACTTTAAAATCCCATTATGATAATGTTATTACAATCTACATTAAGAAAAATAGAAAAGAATTATTATCTTCAATACTAAAGAAAAGATGTAGTGATGAAGAAAAGGTTAATAGATTAATATCTATCGATGATGAAAAAAGAAATGAAGATATATGTGATTATTCAGTTTCTGTAACAAACACAAATTATCAGGATGGATTTAATAAAATAAAAGAAATAGTTGTTGGCAAAAAATAATTAAAATTGGCACAGGATTATCCTGTGCTATTTTTATTTTTATCTTTTTTGTGCTATTTTTTTCTTTTCAATAAAGATTTAATAAATTATAATTAAAGAAACTAAACTTAAGAAAGGAAATTAAATATGAAAAATTTTATTTATAATACACCTACAAGAGTCTATTTTGGAAAAGGCCAAGAGGATAATTTAGGTAATATTTTAAAAGAATATGGAATTAAAAAAGTATTATTCCATTATGGAAAGGGCTCAATAAAAAAGAATGGTTTATACGATAAAGTAATTAATCAATTAAACGCCTCTAAAATCGATTTTGTTGAGCTAGGTGGAGTTGAACCTAACCCTAAGCTATCTTTGGTTTTAAAGGGCGTAAAAATAGCTAAGAAAGAAAAAGTAGATTTAATTTTAGCTGTAGGTGGAGGCTCCGTACTAGATTCAGCTAAAAGTATCGCTGTAGGAGCAAAGGTAGATTTTAGCCCATGGCTATTTTCAATAGGAGAAAAAAAGCCAATAGATCATTTACCTGTTGCATCTATTTTAACAATTGCAGCATCAGGATCTGATATGAGTAATTCATGTGTTATTACAAATGATGAAACTTGGGAAAAAAGAGGATTTACATCTGAATGTAATAGATGCTTATTTTCAATTTTAAATCCTGAATTAACATATTCAGTATCACCATATCAAACAGCATGTGGTACAACTGATATAATGATGCATACCTTAGAAAGATATTTTTCAGATATAAATGAATCATCCCCTTTAACAGATAATATAGCTTTAGGATTATTAAAGGCAGTTGTTGATGCAGGTAAGGTTGTTATGGAAGATCCTAAAAATTATGATGCAAGAGCAACATTACTTTGGGCAAATTCTTTATCTCACAATACCTTAACAGGTCTTGGAAGAGATTATGTTATGAGTGTTCACCAATTAGAACATGAGCTATCAGGAATGTTTGATAATGTAAGCCATGGAGCAGGCCTTGCAGTACTTTGGCCAGCATGGGCTAAATTATCATTTAAAGCTTCTCCAGAACGTTTTTTAAGATATTCTTATGAAGTAATGGGAATTACTAAAACAAACAATTCTGAGGCTGATATTTTAGCAGGTATAGCTAAAACAAAAGAATACTTCAAATCAATTGGAATGCCTACAACACTTGCTGAATTAGGAGTATATGAAGACTCATTTGAAAAGCTTGCAGATAACGCAATGTTCCATGGAAAAAGAGTTTTAAAGGACATTGTAACAGTTGATTATGATATGGCATTAAAGATCTACAAAGAAGCTAAATAATCCGTTTTTCTATGACGCATCGAGAAATTAAAAAGCGTATAAGTACCTTATTCGATGCGTCAAAAATTTTCGATTTGTAACTAGTATTGAATACTAGATAAACGAATGTAAAATAAATTAAAATAAAATAAATGTAATCATAAAAAACAATAAATAAAACTAAATTAATAATGAAATTATTTAGGCCTTATAAGAGGCCTTTTTTTATGCCTTTAATTTGTCTTTAAGAAGATTCTAAATAAAATAAAAAAGAAGAGAAAAAAAGGAATATAAAAAGCTTTTAGAAATAAAACTAAAGTAACAATTAAAGAAGAAAAA
>JAFXUP010000178.1 GCA_017524905.1 Acholeplasmatales bacterium
AGGATCAAACTCTCCATAAAAAATTTATGTTTTGAAGAATTTCTTCTTCGTTTAATCTCTTTCGCTCATTCAAACTCTTGAATTGCGTTTACTTGTTTTCTTCGTCGTTTTACAAAGTTATATACAGTTTTCAAAGACCAATTTTTGTCGGATTAGCGACTCGCTAATTCTAACATTTTTCAAGTTTATTGTCAACGATTTTTTTACTTAATTTTTAAGTTTTTTTCAATCGTTAAACTTGAAAGAAAAAGTGGTGGAAGGGAGTGGTTTCGAACCACCGAACCCGTAGGGAGCAGATTTACAGTCTGCCGCGTTTAGCCTCTTCGCTACCCTTCCATTTTTATTTATTTTCTACCCTTTCGGGCAGTGCTTCTCCATTATATCACTAGTGAAAAACCTTGTCAATAATTTTTTTATCATTTTTAAAAGATTTTTTAACAAAAAAAGAAAAGCCATTTTCAAATCAAAAATGGCTTTATTACTTAGTTTTTCTTTACTGCATTAAATTGGAATTCCATTGGTGTTTGACGACCAAACATATCAATTAAAACAGTTATAATTTCTTTTTCTTCGTTGATGCTTGCAACATCTCCAACCATGTTTGCAAAAGAACCTTCAGTAATAGTAACTGAATCACCAACATTAATATCAAATTTAGGTTTAGTAATCATACCTAATTTTCTTAAGATAGCATCCATTTCTTCCTTTGGTACTGGTACTGGCTTTGTACCTGAACCTGATGATCCTAAGAAACCTGTGACCTTTGGTGTATTACGAACGTTGAACCAGCTTCTGTCATCCATTTCCTTTTCAACTTCCATTTCTACAAATACGTAACCAGGATATAATTTGTTAACCTTTTGTTTTTTCTTACCCTTTTTATCAACAGTTTCTACAATTTCTTCAGGAACTAATACTTGATAAATCTTATCTTGCATATTCATTGATTGAATACGACGCTCTAAATCTTGCTTAACTGAATTTTCATATCCAGAATAAGTTGTTACAACATACCATCTTCTCATAATTATAAATACCCCTTAATTAAAATATATATCCAAGAATTTGTGAAATAAATGAATCATATAATAAGAATAATAAAGTAAATATTATTATAAATAAGAATACTCTTACTATATCTCCTAAAAATTTCATTCCCTTTAACCAAGTTATCTTCTTGAATTCAGGGAAGCAAGGCTTATAGAATGGGAATAAAGCATATAATGTACCTAATGAGGCAACTACAACTAAAATCCATCCATAAACAGTTGAATTTTGTCCAATTACAGGGAAGTCATTTCTTACAACTAATACACCTGTTAAAATTAAAACACCAAGCATTAAAACAATAACAGAAACAGTTAAGAATAAATAGTTTTCCCATTTATGCTCTGTCTTTAAATATTCTAAGATTCTTGAAGGCTTATTGTCTTCTTTATCTCTTTTCTTTTTAATTTGATTTGTTACCTTTTCTTCAATTTTTTCTTTTTCAGAAACTTCTTCTTGAATTTCTTCTTGAACGATAGCTTCTTCTTGAGGCTTATTTGCTTTTCTTCTCTTTTTCATAAATTACTCCTTATTTTGTCTCTTTGTGAATTGTATATTTATTACAATATTTGCAATATTTCTTTAATTCAATTCTTGTAGGATTCTTTTGAGGATTTTTTGTAACAGTATAATTACGATTTAAGCATTCTTCACATATTAAAATTATCTTTTCACGCATGATCCTCACTCCTTTTTGGTAAAATAAAAAAACCTCTTTAGGTCTTCTTAAATATTATAGACCAGTTTTTTATTTTATTCAATATCTTTTTTTGATTTCATCAATGACGTATTTTTTAATTTTAGTAGCTTCGTAGTAAGAAATATTATTATATTTAGCAAAATCACTTAAAGAAGCTCCTCTGCCAACACAATCTTCTAAATATAAAACTCCTAAATTATTATTCTCTCTTTTTAAGATTTTTTCATAATATGAAATTGATTGTTCTAAAACCTCTTTTTCATCAGCAATCAAATCAATCTTATCAATATAAGTTACCTCATCATAATATTTATCTCTTTTTTTTAAGTAACAAAATCTTCTATTGATAGACACATATAAATAAGAATAAAATGAGACATTAAAATTCTCTTTAAAAGAATAAATACATTTTAATAAAATAAGTAATCCTTCCTGATATAAATCACAGGCTTTATCAAAATCAGACACAAATTTTTTAGCTAATTTTTTTATAAAGATATCATATTTTTTGTACAGAATTTGGAAAGCTTGCTCACTACCTTCGCTGTTAATTAAATATAACAGCTCATAATCATTGTAGTTAACAAACATTTTTTATTTTATTCTCCTTTTTTCATTAAATCATGCATTACAATCGCTGCTGAAACTGAAGCATTAAGACTATTAACATGACCAACCATAGGAATAGTAATTAAATAATCAGAAGCATTTACTAATGTCTTTGACATACCAAATCCTTCAGAACCAATAATTACTGCTAATTTTAATTCTTTATCAATATCAGTTGCTAAAACAGTACCTTTTGCATCTGTACCACAAATCCAAAAGCCAAAATCCTTAAGCTTATTACAAACAGTAAGTAAGCTATTAACATACATGATATTAGTATGCTCAATTGCACCTGTTGAAACATGAGCTGCAACCTCAGTTACAGAAACACTTCTATTCTTTGGAAGTACTACTAAATCAATTCCAAAGGCATCAACAGTTCTTAAAATAGCACCTAAATTATGAGGATCCATAATACCATCTAATAATAAAATTCTAGAGCAATCCTTAAATTCATTTAAATTTTCTTCAGATAATATTTTATATTCTTCTCTATAAGCACCATATCCTTGAGCACCAGGTCCAAAAATCTTTTCCATAGTTTGCTTATTAACAACCTCATAAGGAATAGAATTTTTATTTAGTTGATCAATTATATTAAAATCCTTTTTTTGATTTGAATCTAATAAAAACACCTTTTCAAGCTTAGCCTTAGCTCTAAGTGCTTCATTTATACAATTTTTACCATAAATTTTCATAATATCACCGAACTTATTTTCCAAAAGTTATTATAGCATAATAAAATTAAAAAGAAAACGGCCATATAAAGCCGTTTTACATTTTTAAATTCTTGTTAGCATCTTTTGTACAATGCTAATTTGTTTTCTTAACCAAGGAACTAATCCTTGTAAAATCTTCATTAATGGTGCTGACATTAAGCATAACATTAATAAGAATACTAAGCCCTTAACAGAAATAACCTTAACAATACCAGATGTATTTGTAATAATATCATCCTTTAGAAGCTTATAATCTGTTAAAACACCACCTAATACTAAATAATTTTCATTATTTAATCTAGGATCTAGATCATCTTGACCTACATTATAGCTAGTATAATATGAATTAATAATATATCTACCCTTTTCAGTTAATTCAAGCTTAGGACAAATAATTGCATCATTAATTGAAACACCATCTCTTGTTTCATCAGTATCTGAAGTATCAGGGAAGAATGAAATATTATCATGAGTTAATAAATAATTATTTGTACCTGGTACACTCTTTAAGCTTGAAACATCTAAGTGAGTTCCAGGAGCTGCACCATAAGAAATTAAGCCTTCATGAATATTTCTTAATAAATATCCTTCTTCCGTTTTACCATCTTTTGTTGCATATGTTTTATCCTTAGTTACATCATATGTAATTTCAGTTTCATCAGTACAATAGAATTTATAAACATTATCTCCTAAATATTCACCATATAATTCATATAAAGTGAATTTAGAATTAGCTGAACCTACATAAGCTGTATCAGCCTCATCAAATCTAGTTAACGTACCATTAGTAGTAAATTCAGGTAATGTTACTGTGTAATATAATGTCATATTATCAACCTGATAATAAACTGGATTACCATTAATTAATAATTGTAATGTGGTAGGATTAATTGTTACATTAGCATTTGCAGTTGAGCTTGGAAGATTATCACAATGATATCTTGCAGTAACCTTTTGTCCAGCAGTATTTACAACCTCTATTGAAGAAACTGAATCAATTGTAATTGTACCAGATGAAATTTCAACCTTAGGCATAATTCTTAATTGAGCTTCTTCTTCAAGTGCTCTACCATAATCAATACTATGATTATAATATGTATCCTTTTTATCAGCAGGAAGAATAATCTTAATTGGTTCATTTGCTACATTTGAGTAAACATAACCATTTTCATCTACATGAACCTCTGATCTAATAATAAATTTATCATTTACAGTATCATAGCTATAAAGCTTTGAATAATCATAATTAGCTACCTTATATCCACCAAGATGAATATAACCATAATAATCATATGAAATTGTTGGATTTACAACCTCACTAGTTGTAGGAATAACACCATTAATATAATAGTAATATTTACCATCTGTATTATTAAATCTTGCAGTGAAATAATCAGATGAAGATGAAGATGTTTTAATATAATCAGTTACCTTACCATTAATTACATAATAATTATCCTGGCTTATAGAAACTGATGGATAATTTGCAATTGATGATGAATTTAGATTTGTAGAATAATATTCAGAGAAATTAACTAAAGGTCTAAATTCAAATAATTGAGGTAAGACGAATATAGCAAATAAGAATACAGTATAACATCCACCACATAAGAATTTTCTTAAAGTATTAAATGGCTTACAAGCTTTAAATAATACCATTAAGCATGTATGAGTTGCTGCAATAACAATAATAGTTGATAAAGTAGTTGAATCTAAGCTTAAGCTATCTGAAAGACCAAATACTATCATAGATATAATTAAAATAGTTATCGCACCAGGTAGGGCCTTTTTAATAACGTTAGACAAGAATTTACCTTGTACAGCTTTATTATTAGGCTCTAGGATTAATACTAATGATGGAATACCAATTGCTAATACATCAATTAAGAATAATTGGTTAGTAGAAATTGGGTATGTACCAGTAATTAACGCTTGAATAGCAAGTAATAATGAGAAAATAGTCTTAGTTAAGAATAATGATGCAACACTTGTTACATTATTAATAACTCTTCTTCCTTCAGCAACAACCTTAGGCATTGAATCAAAATTAGAATCTAATAAAACTAAGTGAGATACATTTCTTGCAGCCTCACTACCAGAAGCAACAGCGATTGAACAATCAGCCTCTCTTAAGGCTAAAATATCGTTAACACCATCACCTGTCATGGCAACAGTTTTACCATTTTCCTTTAATGTTTCAACTAAAATCTTCTTTTGGGCAGGAGAAACTCTACCAAAGACAGTATATTTTAAAGCCATTGATCTAACTTCATTTTCACTCATACCATCTAATGATACATATTCTTCAGCACCTTCAATACCAGCTCTTTGGCTGATTTTTGATACAGTTAATGGGTTATCACCTGAAATAACCTTAACTTCAACACCAGATTCCTTAAAATACTTAATAGTGTTAATTGCATCTGGTCTAATATTATCTTCAATTAAAATCATTGATGCTACTTCGCATTCTGCCTTAGGAAGCTCACCATTTTCAATTGTTCCATCTCTATGAGCTAAAATTAAGACTCTGTATCCTAATGCAGCATATTTATTAACATCATTTTTAATTAAATTATATTTTTCTTTAAATACAAATTCAGGAGCACCTAAAATAAATGTTCCATATTTTTCAAAAGTAACAGCTTGATATTTTCTTGATGAAGAGAAAGGAATTTTTGCAGTATGCTTAATTCTTTTTCCTAAACCAAATTTTTCTATTAAGGCCATGGATGTAAGGTTACTATCCGCTAAAGCATTTAGCATTGCACTTACAACATTATTATTAGCCAAGCCATAGAAGGTATTATAATCAATAACATTTTTAACACTCATTGTACCATCTGTAATAGTACCAGTTTTATCCAAACAAATACAATTTACTCTGGCAAGCATTTCAATACAATATAATTCTTGAACTAATACATTACGAGATGCAAGTCTAATTACACCAACAGCTAAAGCAATAGATGTCATCAAGAACAATCCTGATGGAATCATACCAATCATTGCACCAGCTGTTTTTCTTAATGAATAAACATAGGATAAACCAGTTCTTTGATACATTATATAGAATAATGTTAATCCAATCGGAACGATAACAACAGCCATACTCTTAATGATTAAGCTTAATGAATACATTAAATCAGATTTTGGCTTTTTATATTGCTTAGCTTGGTTAGTAAGCTTTTCAATATAATTATCCTTACCAATCTTATCAACTCTTGCACTGCAATTACCAGATACAACAAATGAACCAGAATAAAGAATATCTCCTGGATTTTTTACAATCGCATCAGATTCACCGGTTAAAAGTGATTCATTAACCTCAATTGAGCCTTCAAGTACGATGGCATCAGCACAGATTTGCTTACCAGTTTCAAGTAATAATAAATCATCTAATACTACTTCAGTAACAGGTATTTCATGCTTAATACCATTACGCTTAACAACAGCTGTAGGAGCTGATATTAATGATAATCTATCAATTGTCTTTTTAGCTCTAATTTCTTGGAATGTACCAATACCAATATTAATTAAAACAATTAATAAAAATGTTAAATCAGTAAATGCTTTAACAGAAATTAAAAAGCCAGCAATAACGAATGTCAAAATATTAAAGAAAGTTATAAGGTTTCCAACAATAATTCTTCCAACAGATTTAGAAGTCTTAATTTTAGAATCATTTACTAAATCATCTAATACTCTCTTATCAACAATATCTTGTGATAAACCATTTACAGGATCAGTATCATATCTAATAAGAGTACCAGGATTTTTCTTTAATTCCTTTCTATGCTTTTTAACGAATTTAGCATTAGCCTTTTCTTCTTTTTTCTGATTTTTTATAGCTTGTCTTTGCTCTATTTCTAATTCTTTTTTGCTTTTTTGTTCAATTTGTTCTCTAATTGGTGTTTCAGATTGCAAATTATTATCTAAAGAAGAAGCTTCATCTAAAACTTGTTCTTGTTCTTCTTTTTCTTCCTTTACAATTCCTTCTACATCAGTTTCTTGTGTTTCATCATTATTATTTTCTAAGATTTCATCTTTATTTTCTAATTCTTTAGATTGATCTTGATTCTTTTTAGATTTTTTTGACATAAGAAACCTCCCCATTTTTTCATAAATTATAAATAATTTCCATTAATGCATTTATTCTATCAAAGCTTTTCTTCAAATACAAATATCCTATCAATGCTTCAAATCCAGTAGCATCTAGATAATCTTTTAAATCTAAATTCTTTCTAGATGTATGGACATGAGAATTTCTTCCTCTTTTAAAAATATTAATTTCTTCTTCAGTTAAAATATTATTTTCTAAAAAATAATGAATAAATTTAGCTTGAGAAAGACCACTTGTATATTTAATAACATTTTTATGCAAATCATTAACCTTTGTTTTTCCTTGGTTAATAAAATGTTCCCTTATTAATAATTCATAATAAGCATCACCTGCATAAGCAAGTGATAAACCATTCAATAGATTAATATCCATTATAATATATTAAGCTCAATAAGCTTCTTTCTATATAAATCAGCAGTTTCAAAATCCTTAATTGCTCTTGCATCATTATATTTTTTATAAAGCTCTAGCTCTTCATCCTTTAATTTTTCTACAAATAAATTAATACCTAAAACATCTAAAATTGTTTTTAAAGTATTAAGACAAATTGCGTTTCTATTATAATCTTTTCCTCTTAATGTTACATTAATTTCTTTAACTATTTCATTAATTAAAGTTAATACATTTTGAACATTAAAATCTTGATTCATATATTCTTTAAAGCTTTCAATATATTTTTCATCATTATCACATAAATTAACGTTTTGATATTGAAGCTCATATAATGATTGCTTATAAGCTCTTTGCCATTTTTCATATTCCTTTTTATATTGATCTAATAATTCTTGACTGTAAGGAATAATATTTCTATAAGGAGATAAAACAATTAAAGTTCTTAAAATCATTGCATCCTTAGTTGTATTTAAATCCTTAACATAAATAACATTTCCTAAAGATTTACTCATTTTAGCACCAGCTAAATCTAATCTTCCAACATGAATCCAATATTTAGCTAAATGTGTTTTATATAATGCTTCAAATTGAGCAATTTCATTTTCATGATGTGGGAATTTTAAATCCATTCCACCACCATGAATATCTAAGCCAGTACCAAATAGCTTATGATTCATAACAACACATTCTGTATGCCAGCCTGGTCTACCCTCTCCAAAAGGTGAATTCCATTTAATACCTACATCAGTTTTTTTCCATAATGCGAAATCTAAAGGATTTTCCTTTTTATCATTTACATTAATTCTTGCTCCACTTTCTAAATCAGCAGAAACCTGATTAGAAAGACAACCATAATCCTTAATTTTATTTACTCTAAAGAAAACATCACCATCTACATTATATGCATAGCCTTCATCGATTAGCTTTTGAATAAAATCAATCATTTCACCGATATATTCAGTAGCATGAGGAATAATATCAGGCTTTTTAGAACCAACTTTTTCAGTTGCATCAAAGAATGCATCCTCAAAGAATTTAGCAACAACCTTTTCAGTTTTATTTTCTTTAATTGCTTGATTAATAATTTTATCATCTACATCAGTTATATTAGATGCATAAGTTACATCATATCCTAAGAATGTTAAATATCTTTTTAGCATATCATAGAAAATAACTGGTCTAGCATTACCAATATGTATATAGTTATAAACTGTTGGACCACATACATACATGTTTACTTTATTTCCGTTTTGAGGTTTAAATTCTTCTAATTTATTAGATAAAGAATTATAAATAACTAAACCCATTCAAATCACTTCCCAAATATTAATATTGTTAAGCAGCTGCCTTAGCAGTTGTAATATATAAAATAGTATTTAATTCAAAATTAGAACCAGCTAAAGAAAGCTTAACAGCTGTTTTAGCTGAAGAATCAGTTGATGGAGTAATTATAAGCTTGCCATCTTCTATAGTTAAAACAGTTGAAGTTCCAAATACTGTAGCTGATACCTTATCAAATAAAACCTCAGTCTTTTTTTCTGTATATTCTGAGCTAAAATTATATGAAGCTAAATTAATCTTTTCAACATCTGATGCAAATGCATTTCTTAATTCAATTGCTTCATTGAATAATAATTGATTTTCTTCGCTTAAAACTGTAATTTTTTCTTCATTTTTAGCTACTTCTACTTCAGTCATACCAATAACATCTAAGCATTCATCAAATGTATAAACATCCTTAATCTTATTTGCTACTGTAGATGGAGCATAAGCAACTGTTAGAGCAACATAACATTGATCAACATAATTTGTTGTTTCAGTATCTGCTGCTTGCTTAACCATAATACCTAATTTTGCTTTTGCATAATAACAATTCTTAACACCCTTAGGTGAAGATTCAACTAAACCAACTACACCACCAATATAAGCTTTTGTTGCTAAATTAGCTGTAGTAGATGTACCTGCTTCATCAGCAAGTGCGATAATATCTGATACAGCAATACAATCTTCAAGATTAATTTGACCTACACCATTTGAACCAGCAAATCCACCGAT
>JAFXUP010000024.1 GCA_017524905.1 Acholeplasmatales bacterium
ATTGTAATTGGTTATTGTGTTAAGCTTTTAAAGCTTTTTCCAGATGAATTTTTTTCGAAATTAAATAAATTATGCTTTAGAGTTTTATTACCTGTATTATTATTTAAAAATGTTTATGATATAGCTGATATAACAAAAATGGCTGATTATTGGAAGATTATATTATTTGCAACACTTACAATAATTGGTATATTTTTAATAGGATTATTAATTGTTATATTTTTTATTAAAGATCCAAAACAAAAAGGTGTTATCCTTCAATGTATATTTAGATCTAATTATGCCATAATTGGAATAGGTTTAATTAATTTATTAGTAACTAATTTTACAAGTGATGAAATTAGTATGGCTATTGGTATTGGAGCAATAGTATCAGCAATATCAATTCCTATTTTTAATGTTTTAGCAATTATTTCCTTATCTATATTTGTTCATGAAGAAGGAAAGAAGACTAATCCTAAAGAAATATTAATTAAAATTTGTAAAAATCCATTAATTATAGGCGTTTTAAGCGGTATTTTAGTTTTATTGATAAGATTAGATATTCCAGAAGGAGAAAATGGCATAAAGGTCTTTACAATTAAAAATAATGTAACATTTGTTTATACAACTATTGAGTGGCTAGCAAGAAGTGCATCACCTATTGCTTTAATAGCCTTAGGTGGAGCATTCTCATTTAGTGCTGTTGCTAAATTAAAATATAAAATTATTTTAGGTACTGTATTAAGAGTAATATGTGTTCCTTTAATTGCTTTAACTTTGGCTTATTTATTTAAGTTTGATAAGGTATATTTTCCAGCTCTAATAGCTTTATTTGGTACACCTGTTGCTGTATCAAGTGCACCTATGGCTCAAGAGATGGATAATGATTATGAGCTTGCAGGTCAGCTTGTTGTATGGACAAGCATATCAAGTGCCTTTACATTGTTTATAATTATTTTAATTTCATCATCAGTAGGCTTAATTTAATATATTTACCTTTGTTCTTTTAAATTTAAATTAATTGTGTTATAATTTTTTATGGAGGTTATAAAATATTATGGAAAGAATTAAAAGAAACAAATGGGCTTTAGTTTTATTTATTTCAACTATTGCAATACTTGTAATGTATGTTGTTGGTATCATCACTACATTTGCAGGTTTAGAATCTGTTAAGGAGACTGTTAGAGAAGCTGCTAAGCAAATTGAAGGCGCAACTCAAGATTCAATTGATCTAGCTGTTAAGCTAAGTGAAGTGGTTTTAATCGTTGGTTTAGTATTTGAAGGTATCTTCACATTATTTGTTGTATTATGTGGCTTAAAGTGCTCAATGAAGGGTGCATGGAGATTAGGTGCAATTATATTTGGTATCTTAATTACAGCATCTCAATTTTTCGGATTTTTTGGTAAGCCAACAGTAGCTATGACAGTAACTAATGTTATTGCTTTAATATTCTCAGTAGGATATTTAGTTGGTGCTTGTTTATCTAATAAAGAATAAAATATAAGAAATATAACAAAAAAATAAAATCTTAATCATTAATAAAAAAATGATAGATGAAAAAGGCTAAAATTGTTTTAATTTTAGCCTTTTTATATTATAATAAAGATAGAAAAAGACTTTTTTAAATGAATAGGAGATGGATAATATGATTGAAATTATGAAATTATTCGCAAAGGATGGATTAGAGCTTTCTTGCCTTTATAGTAAGGTCGAAAATCCGAAGGCTTTAGTTCAAATTGTCCATGGTATGGCTGAACATAAGGAAAGATATACTGACTTAATCAAATTTTTAAATGGATATGGTTATACAGTTATAATTTCAGATTTAAGAGGTCATGGACTAAGTGTAAATGGTAAATATCCTTTAGGTCACATTGAATCAATTGATGAATTGATTGATGATCAAATGATAGTTACTAACTTCTTGAAGCGTGAAAACCCAGGTGTAGATATTTATATGTATTCACATTCATTTGGTACATGTATTTCAAGAAATTACATTATGAAACACGATGATGAAATTAAGAAATTAATTTTATCAGGTACTGTTGGTTATAATCCTGGTTCTAGATTAGGGGCTAGAATTGGTGCAAGAAGAATGAAAAAGGATAAATATCAGCAATCTGATTTATTATTCTCATTTACAAATAATTTATCTAAGAAGGAAGATTTTAATTGGTTAAGTGTAAATGAAGAAAATATAAAGTTTTATATGGAAGATGAATTATGTGGATTCAAATTCGATGTATCTGGTTATTATACATTATTTACATCAGTTCAAAATTTAAGAAAAACTGATATGTATGAATGCAAGAATAAAGATTTAAAGATTTTATCAATTTCTGGTAAGGAAGATAGAACTACTCTTGGTACAAAGGGTGTTAAGAAGAGCTTAGCATTTTTAAATAAGGCAGGTTATGCTAATACAAGCTTTATTGAATATCCAAATATGAAGCATGAAATACTTCAAGAGAAGAATAACGAACAAGTTTTGAAAGATATTTTACAATTTTTTGAATAATGTATTGCATACTTTACATTTTTATGCTATAAAATAAGTAGAAGTAAATCTTTTCCTTTCTTTTTAGTTTTATAGCATTACTTTAGGACACGAAAGTGTCCTTTCTTTTTTATAATAAAAAAACACATCAATTGCTTGATGTGTTTTTAAAACCTTTTCCTTATATTTGTCTTATATTTTTTAAAAATTAATTAGATACCTTGAGCAATCATTGCTTCAGCAACTTTCTTAAATCCTGCGATATTAGCACCAGCTAATAGATCGAATGGATTACCAGCTTCACAAGCTTCCTTATAAGAAGCATTGAAGATGTTTACCATAATGCCATGAAGCTTTTCATCAACTTCTTCAAATGTCCAAGATAATCTTTCAGAGTTTTGGCTCATTTCAAGACCTGATGTAGCAACACCACCAGCATTTGAAGCCTTAGCAGGAGTAAATACTAGCTTTTGAGCGATTAAGTATTTAGCAGCTTCAAGTTCTGTAGGCATGTTTGCACCTTCACAAACAGCAATACAGCCGTTCTTAACTAATGTTTCAGCATCCTTCATTAACAATTCATTTTGAGTAGCACATGGAAGTGCGATGTCACACTTAGTGTTCCAAATTCTATCAGTAGCAGTAGTTTCATGGTATTCAACACCTTTGCATCTAGCTGCTAATTCTTTAATTCTACCACGTTCAACTTCCTTAATCTTTTTAACTTCAGCTAAAATTTCAGGAGTAATACCGTCTTTAACAACTACGTAACCATTAGAATCAGATAAAGCAACAACCTTACCACCTAATTGAGTAGCCTTTTCGCATGTATAGATAGCAACATTACCAGAACCAGAAATTACAACAGTTTTTCCTTCAAAAGAAGTATTCTTTAAAGCCTTTAAAGCTTCTTGGGCATAATAGCATAAACCATAACCTGTAGCTTGTGTACGAGCTAAAGAACCACCATATGTTAATCCTTTACCAGTTAATACACCAGAGAATTCATCACGGATTCTCTTATATTGACCGAATAAATAACCAATTTCTCTTGCACCTACACCAATATCTCCAGCAGGAACGTCTGTATCAGGACCGATATGACGATATAATTCAGTCATAAATGATTGACAGAATCTCATAACCTCGTTATCGCTCTTTCCCTTAGGGTCGAAGTCAGAACCACCTTTACCACCACCCATAGGTAATGTAGTTAATGAATTCTTTAATACTTGTTCAAGACCTAAGAATTTAATGATAGAAGCATTAACAGATGGGTGTAATCTTAAACCACCCTTATAAGGTCCAATTGCACTATTATATTGAACACGGAAACCTCTGTTAACTTGGAATTCTCCCTTATCATCAACCCATACAACCTTAAATTGTACGAATCTTTCAGGTTCTAAGAATCTTTCTAAAATCTTTTGTTGTTGTAATTTAGGATTTTTAGCAATATATCCTTCAAGAGATTCAGTGATTTCTCTTGCGGCTTGTAAAAATTCTTTTTCACCAGGATTTTTCTTTTCTAATTCAGCATAAACCTTGGCAGCATATTCTGTTTTAAACATAATTTAATACCTTCTCTTCCGCAAAAATTTTAATATTAAAACTAATACAATTCGTATTTTAACACAAACATTTATTAAATAAAAGCATTTTTTGCAAAATATTTTAAAAATAAAGCGTTTTGAGTAATTATATTTCACAAAATGTGGTTTTAATCGAAATTTCTACTATAAAATTAGTGATTATTGTCGAATTTTTGTGTAAATGTTATAATATCTAAGGTGGTTTTTATGTTAAAAGCAATAATATTTGATTTAGATGGTACAATTTTGAATACAATTTCTGATTTATGTAATTCATGTAACTATGCATTAAATAAATATAATAAGAAAAGCATTACATTAAGTGAGGCAAGCTCATTTTTAGGAAATGGTATAAAAAAATTATGTGAAAGAGCTCTTAAGGGTGATTTAAAGTATTTAGATGAAGTATACAATGAAATGCTAAAACATTATTATAAAAATTATAATGTTTATACAACTAAATATGATTATATTGATGAAATAATAAAATTAATTAAAAGTAAGAAATTAATTATTGGTGTTATTTCAAATAAAAAAGAAGAGGTTTTAATTAAGCTTGTAAAAGAACAATTTAATGATTGTTTTGATTTTGTTATAGGAGATAGAGGAATAAGAAAGCCTGATCCATATAATATTAATAAGATATCTCAAAAATATAATATTAAAAATGATGAAATATTATATATTGGTGATAGCAATGTAGATATTGAAACAGTTAAAAATGCAAAATGCCAAGGTGCATATGTTTCATATGGATATAGAAGCTATGATGATATGAAAAAACTAGGAGCAAATCCCTTATTTAAGACAAGTTTTGAGCTTTATCAGTATCTTTTGAATTATTTACAATAATTTATAATTTTGGTATAATGAAAAATGGTGATGTTTTAAATGGAAAACGTAAAAGTTAGCAATATGGAGCTATTTATAGATTGCGTAGATGAATCAATTGAGCTATTATATGAATTTTATCATAAGCCTTATTTTGATTTATTAGAGCTTACAATTAAAAATATTTTAGCTGGTGAAGTTTTAAATGACATCGAAAAAGAAGATGTTGATAAGCTACAAAAGATATATGATAAAATTGCTAATGTCGATTTTAACGTTGAAGACGTTAGAAAGGCAATGCAAGTTATTGTTCTAAAATGCTTTAAAGAAATGCGTATTTCTAATTGGAATACAACACCAGATACTTTAGGTATATTCTTTTCATATTTTGTCCAAAAATTCTATAATAAGGATAAAAAGCTTAATATTCTAGATCCATTATGTGGAACTGGTAACTTATTATTAACTTTAGCAAACTATTTAGAAAATGAAACTAATTTATTTGCTTGTGATAATGATATCTATATGACTAAGCTTACAAGTATGACTGCAGATTTATTAGGTCATAATGTTGAAATTTATCTTAATGATACAATGAATTTAAACTTATATGGTATGGATGTAATTGTATATGATATGCCTAAAAGTGAAGCACCAACAGATAAAAGTGAGTATTTTCCATATAAAGCTATGCTAAAATATGTTGAAATGCTTAACCAAGATGGTGTATTATTAGGAATGGTTGAAAATGACTTTTTCAACTATGATAAGAATAAAGCATTTAAGGAAGAATTAATGAAGACATCTTCAATAGTTGGAATTGTTGAACTTCCTGATTCAATGTTTAGTTCTATTAAGCCTAAAATCATTCTTGTTGTTCAAAAAAGAGTGGTTAAGGATAGAAAATGCTTCATGGTGAAATTACCAAGTTTTACAGATGTTAAATCATTTAATGAATCTTTAAGACAAATTGAAGCATGGTTTAATGAAAATTATAAAAATACAGAGGAGAATTAAAAAATGGCAAAAATTATGGCAGTAAATGCTGGCTCATCATCTATTAAGTTCCAATTATTAGAGATGCCAGAAGAAAAAGTTATTACATCAGGTGTAATGGAAAGAATTGGTTTAGCTGAAGGTATTTTCACATTAAAGCTAAATGGTAAAAAGGAAGAAACTCATCCAGTATTACCTACACATGCCGAGGGTGTACAATTATTATTAGACACATTACTTGAAAAAGGAATCGTTAAATCATTAGATGAAATCAATGGTGTTGGTCATAGAGTAGTTCAAGGTGGTGAATTCTTCAAGGATTCAACATTAGTAGATGATAAGGTTATTGAAAAGATTGCTGAATTAGCAGATTTAGCTCCACTTCATAACCCAGCTCATATCATTGGTATTAAAGCATTCCAAAAAGCTTTACCAAACGTACCTCAAGTAGTTGTATTTGATACAGTATTCCATCAAACAATGCCTGAAGAAGCATATATGTATGCTACACCATATGAATGGTATGAAAAGTATGGTATTAGAAAATATGGTGCACATGGTACATCTCACCAATATGTTTCTCAAAGAACAGCTGAATTATTAAATAAGCCATTAAAAGATACAAAAATTATTGTTTGCCACTTAGGTAATGGTGCATCTATTACTGCAGTTGAAGGTGGTAAGTCTAAAGATACATCAATGGGTTTAACACCACTAGAGGGTATTCCTATGGGAACTCGTTCTGGTATTCTTGACCCAACAGTTGTTTCTTATATTTGTGAAAAAGAAGGAAAGACAGCTGCAGAAGTTGTTAATATCTTAAATAAGAAGTCAGGATACTTAGGAATGTCTGGTATTGGTAATGATGCAAGAGACGTTACTAAGGCTGCAAATGAAGGCAATCATAGAGCACAATTAACATTTGCTGTACAAGCAAAGAGAATTGTTGATTATATCGCAGCATACTATGTTTACATGGGTGGATGTGATGCAATCGCATTTACAGCTGGTATGGGTGAAAATCTATGCCATTTAAGAAAGAAAATCATTGATCGTTTAGGTGTGTTAGGCGTTAAGCTTGATGATGAAGCTAATAAGGTTATGGGTGAGGAAGCTTTAATCTCTACAGCTGATTCTAAGATTAAAGTATTTGTAGTACCTACAAACGAAGAAGTTATGATTGCTAGAGATACTGTAAGAGTAGCTAAAATTAAGTAATTAAAACTATAAAATAATTAAGGCCCCGAATTAATCGGGACCTTTTTTAATACTTAATATAAATTATTAAATCATCTTCACTTAATCTTATTTCTTCAGGCTTATCAATTTCTTTAGTTAAATAAGTAACTATACCTTTTTTTATATAGCCTAATATCATAGCTTTTTTCTCATAACTATAATAGAATGAATTAATCAATTCTGCTTTAGAATTAAATACTAAGTTTTGATTTGGCTCTAATATCTTATGAACTGGAGATACATTTATATCAAATACCTCTCCACCTTTTTCTGAATCAGAAAGAAGTAGTGAATTAAAGAATTTCTTAGAGTCTGAATTTAATGCTAGCTGAGTAATAAAAAGTGACATTATTCTATTTGAAATAATTGCGTTTTTAATATTGAAATCTTTAATAGAATTTAGATTTCTTGAGTCTAATAATTCTGTAATAAATGTTATGTCAGTATCAGGAAATGCTGATTGTAAGGCGATTAAAGATACAAATACATTTGCATCATATGAATCATCTGATACTGTATCATCAGATAAAATTAATACCTTTTAATACCATCAGTTACCTTTATATCTTCAATCATTTTATTATATTCATTTTTGTTATATTCTTTAACAGTAAAATCAGCAGTATATAAATTATCTGATAACTTTAAATTTTCAACTATATAAGGTTGTTTTTTATTTTTACCTATAACAAATACTGTAAAATCTTCAATATCGATTTTTTCTCTAGTTTTTAATAATCTATTATTAGTATATGGCTTTTCTCTTTTAATATTGATGTTTTTTTCATCATCAGAAAAAACAAATAATTTATTGTAATTAATAATTGGAATAGCGTTAGTATAATCTCTTAAGAATTCATCTACATCCATCTTATCTCTTGAATAGAATTCAGCTCCTTCAAAAGATAAAATATCTAAATAGATATTAGCCAAACTTGGAGTAACAATTGTTTGAGCTATAACCTGACCTAGCTTTTTATTAAATGAAACAGGAATAATTGTTTTATTTTTTAAATTATCCATTTTAATAGTTAGGTTTTCCATTTTTATAGCTGTATTTTCATCATCAGTTTCAATAACAATATTTGTATTTTCCTTTAAATTGAAATTGCCTAAGGCAAGCATTATCTTTAAAGAAGATAAATCTGAATTAGTAATATTTTCATCATCTCCAGGCTTTAAATCCTCTCTATTCATAATTACAATAGAAGATGCATTTTCAATAGATATATCATCTAGATTTCCTCTTAATAAAGGAGAGCCTTCCTTAATAATTAATTTAGCCTTTCTTTTAAATAATGCATTATGAGAGCTAATTACAGATTTAATTTCATTTTCAATAAAGTCCTTTGAATAGTTTGAAAGAATTAAAATATTTTTTTTGAAATTTTTACACATTAAATTATAAACAATTTCAGGAACCTTATTGTTATAATTTAAAATTACAAAATGATTATCAACAACAATTTTACCCTTAGCTTGAGATTTCTTATCAATGTATGCTTTAACAGCGGCAGTAATAGTCGCAATGATTACACCAGAAAATAAAACCATACCTGTTAATACAACAAATATTGCTAAAATCATTATCTTTAAATCTTCTTTAACATTATATTGATTTATTGAATTAACAGATACCATCCATTTTAAGGCAGTAGTAAATGCTTCAAAAAAAGATCCATCAAAATACTTTTTATCAGTATCTAAATTTAACGCAATTATTGTTGCTACAAAAAGAACAATTACATTAATTAATAATAATCTAATAATTGTAATTAACAAAGGCTTTTGATAAGTTTTTAAAGTCGTTTTAGCTTTTATTTTGATTAGAATCGATTTGATTAATTTTTTCAAAATATCACTCCTAATAATATTTACTCTTCTTTTATTATAACTAAAACATTAAAAAAAATATATAAATTTATTTTTAATTTTATTATGTTATAATATTATTGTTTTGAAAAGATATTTTTTGAGGTTTCTATGAAGAAAAAAATAATTTTTATTTCAATAATTTCTATAATAACATTAGCTTTTATTGTTGCTATATCTATTTTTTTTATTAATAAATCAAATTCAAAGGTTGTTACATATAATGATGATGAATTAGAAGTAATAGAGCATAAAGATGATGATTCACCAAAATATTTTGAATATGATTATAAATATAAAACAGCATTAGCTAAAACACCAACTGATGGAACAACTCCTAATGATTATGATTCTTTAACTAATATTTCATTTGTTTTATATAATTTAGAACATAAAGAAGCATTTAAATGTATCTCAACAGGTGTTACAAAATCAAATTTTATATTTTCTGTTGAACAAAAAATAGCAAATTCAAGAGTTGTAATTAATGATAAGGCTATGATTCAAACAGTTTCTGATGGAATTGTAAAAATAGCATATCAAAAATATTTTTTAGATTATGGAAATAAAGTATTTATGCGTCAAACTGATAAAGTGAATAATTTATCTCCCACATTTGATGAAAAAGAACCTGAAAAATTAGATGCAAAAGAATACATTGAAAAGTTTGGGTGGATTCCTTTTAAATCAACAGGATATATAATTTGTAAGGATACTGTATTAGAAGCATCTAAATTAAAATATGAAAATGATATATATGAAATATCATTAACCTTAGACCCTAATAATGATAAAGCACCTTATTGGTATCAAAGAGAGGTTGCAAGAACTGGTTCTGCAGAAGAAAATCCTATTTTTTCATATATTAATTTGACTTATAAATTTGATGCTAAATGGAATTTGATTTCAGTTGATATTAATGAAAAATTTAAGATTAAGAATAATTTAAG
>JAFXUP010000179.1 GCA_017524905.1 Acholeplasmatales bacterium
CCCAATCCCCAATCCCCATTAAAAAAGGTAATTTATTTAAAAATTTTAAATTTATTAAAACGTTTTTAATAATTCAAATTAATATTTATTCAAATTTTTTATAAAAAGTTAAATAAAAAAATGATGACTAATAATGGTGGATTTCAATCTTTTTATCCTCCAAATGGAGGACATAATTCTCAAGGATACAATGGAGGAGCAGGAGCTTATCCACAAAATAATTTCCAAAGATCAAATACATACATGCCTCCAAGTCCAAGTCCTTATCAAAATCAATATCCTCAACAACCATATGCACCTCCTACAGCACCTTTACAACATACAAATACTTATATGCCCCCTCAACCCCAAATGCATCCTCCTCAACCAGGATATCCTCCAAATGTATATTCTCCTCAGTCAACAGCATATAATCAACCTCCATCTTTTCAAAGAGCAAATACATATATGCCTCCATCTCCAGCACCAATACCCCCACCTCAATATCAGAATCCTCCAATGTACCCTCCTCAACCTCCTGCATATATGCCTCCTAGAGCTAATACTTATCTACCTCCAATGCCTACTGGAATGGGATTTGGTCCAAGCAATTTTAATCCAGAACAAGATTGCCAAATTTTAAGAAATGCAGTTCATGGTGCAGGAACAGATGAAAAAGCTATAATTAATATAATAGTTAATAGAAATGCAGCACAAAGAGCAGAAATTAGAAATTATTACAAATCATGCTTTGGAAAAGATTTAATTAAAAGATTAAAAGAAGATACAAGTGGTAATTTCAAAGATGTAATTGCTGGAATGTTTATGACACCTGCAGAATTTGATGCAATGTGCCTTTATAAGGCAATGAAAGGCTTAGGAACTGATGAAGGTGTATTAATTGAAATTATTGGTACAAGAACTAATGAACAATTACAGCAAATTAAAGATGTATTCCAAAGGGTATATAATGAATCTTTAGAAAAATGGGTAAAGGGGGATACATCTGGAAATTTCAAAAATTTATTAGTTGCTTTATTACAATGTAATAGAAGTTATAATACAAATCCAAATCCCAATACATGCCAAGCTGATGCTCAAGCTTTATATAAAGCAGGTGAAGGAAGATGGGGAACTGATGAAGCAACATTTATTAGAATATTTGCTAATAGATCTCCAGCAGAAATGGCTATGATTAATGATTTTTATACTAAATTAAGAGGAAAAGGATTATTAAAAGCTATTGATAAAGAATTTTCAGGAGATATTAAAAAATTATTACAAACTATTGTAGGAGGACTTTTAGATCCAGCAGGTTATTTTGCTACAAGAATTAGAGAAGCTGTTAAAGGCCTTGGAACTAATGATACTAAATTAATTAGGGTTATTGTATCCAGAAGTGAAATAGATTTAAGACAAATAAAGATTGCTTATCAAAAAATTTATGGAAGAGATTTATTACATGATGTTAGAGATGATACTTCTGGATACTATAGAGATCTTCTCACAGGAATTATTTCAAGAGTTTAAATGTTATTATTTTCTTAGGATTATTAAATTAATATTATTATTTATCTAATTCAATTATAAATATAATTAAAGGATTAATTTTAATTTTTGTTTAATTTATTTATTTTTTATATAAAATTTATACAGCTATTTTTAAAATTATTATAATAAATTTATGGG
>JAFXUP010000180.1 GCA_017524905.1 Acholeplasmatales bacterium
AAGTAGCATATTTATTTGGAAATGCATTAAAAAATACAACAAATTCTTTAAAGAATTATGTTTTAGCAAATATTGCAGAGCCTACAGCTCTAGATTATAATGATGCAATTAATAAAGATAAAAAGCCTCTTTCTTATCAAGCAGTTGATTGGACACAATATCAGGCAGCTGATCATTTCTCATCAGCCCCACAAGCTGTTTTATATAATGAAGATAAAGTAGCTTATGGCTTATGTGGTACTGCCTTTGGTGATACAGGTGGAAATCCTGCATCAGCAAGTAATGGTTTTGTTGCTAAAGAAGTATCAACAGGTGTTTATCAGGTTGGTCAATCAAAAACTTCAGCAACATATTATAAAGGAAAGATTTCATCATCTACTTATGGTATAGCTTATTTATTCTATCAAGTAGATAAAAATTATAACTTTACTATGAGTGTATCTGCTAAGATTACAACTCAAAATTCAGATGATAAGCAAGCTGGTTTTGGTTTAATGCTTAGAGATGATTGCTATGAGCCTGTTCAAGATCAATCAATTTTATCTAATTATGTTGCTGCAGGTATTCTAAATAATAATGCTGGAAAAGCTATTGTAAATTTCAGTGAAGTGAATTGTAAGCGTGTCGATGAAAAAGCAATTTCAGCAACTTTAGCAGTAGATGATGAAGCAACATTTACAATTAAGCGTTTAGGTCAGGTTGTAACTTGTACAACAGTATTTAAAGGAGTAACATATACATCAACATATACTGATTTCGATTTTGTCGCAATTGATTCAAATTATATGTATATTGGTATGTTTGGCTCAAGAGGAATAATCGCTGAATATAGTAATGTAACATTTACTATTGATGGCGTTGCCCAAAGTGCGTAAGTGTATATCTAATCAAAAAGACTATGGTTTCCCCTTCCCATAGTCTTTTTATCTAGTATTTTGTTTTTATAAAAAAATAAAGTATAATATATGCTAGAGCTAAATTTTAAATGGAGGCTACAATATGTTTGAAAAATTACCTAGAACAAAAGTTTTTAGAGACCCATTATATGGCTATATAACTGTTGATTATAAATTAATAAGTGATTTAATTGATTCAAAAGAGGTTCAACGCTTAAGAAGAATTAGACAATTGAGTGGTGTTTCAATGGTTTTTCAAACTGCTGAGCATTCAAGATTTACTCATTCATTAGGCGCATATCAAATGGCTAATTTAGCTATTGAGCATATTGATGGAATGGAATCATTAGATGAATATACAAAATTGTTATTTTTATGTAGTGCATTATTACATGATATAGGTCATGGTCCTTATAGTCATGCCTTTGAGCATGTATTAGATGAATCTCATGAGGAGTGGACTATAAAAATTATATTAAGTGATATAACTGATGTTCATAAAATTTTAGGCGATGAGCTTGCTAAAGATGTTGCAAGTGTTATTGCTCATGATGGAAAGCATCCATTAATTGAATCATTAGTTTCATCTCAATTAGATGTTGATAGAATGGATTATTTATCAAGAGATGCATATTTTACTGGAGCTAATTATGGAAAAATTGATTATCATAGAATTTTAAGAAGCATGAAAATTGTTGATGGTAAGCTTGTTGTAAGAGCATCTGGTGTTTTATCTATTGAATCATATTTAATGAGTAGATATCATATGTATTTCCAGGTTTATTATCATCCAATTGCTAAAGCTTATGAATTATTATTAGAAGGTATTTATGAAAGAATAAAGGATTTAGTTAATAGTGGTTTTTATGTTGATGCATCTATTGAATCTTTCTTAAGAGTTTTAAAGCATGATGATGATTTGTTATCTTATATTAATTTAGATGATGCTTATGTTAATGGATTTATTAAGCAATTAGCTTCTAATTCTACAGATTATGTTTTAAAAAAGCTAGCTTTAGCTTTCCAAAATAGACATTTATTTAGTGTTGTTGAATTAGCTAATGAGCCTAAAGAGGAATTCTTATCTGAATTAAAAGAAAAATATAATAATGAATATGGTAAATATTTTTATAAGGATATTGCCGTATCTAATGTGGCATATTTACATGCTAAAAAGGATGATGTAAATAATATTAAGGTATTATTACCTAATGGTGATATTAAATCATTAGATCAATATTCATTAATTGTTAAGGGATTAACTCAATCATCTAACAAAAAGGTTGAAAGAATTTATTATTTTGAGGACTAATAAATGGATGTAATTGTTGTAGAAGGTACTCATGATGAGGATAAGATTAAATTAGCATATCCTGATGCCTTTGTTATTGTAACTAATGGTTCTGAGGTTTCAAAGGAAACTTTAGATATGATAAGTAAATTAAGTGAAAATAATAACATAATTATTTTTACTGATCCTGATTATCCAGGTGAAAGAATTAGAAATTTAGTTTCATCTGTTTCTAAAAATGTAAGCCATGCTTTTTTAAAGAAAAAGGATTGCATCAGCAGTAATAAGAAAAAGGTTGGAATTGAGCATGCTTCTGTTGAATTAATAAAAGAAGCATTAGAAAATGTTTATGTTAATAGAAATATTAATAATTCAATAACTAATAATGATTTATTTGATTTAGGATTAATCGGAAATGAAAATAGTGCTAAATTAAGATATTTAATTAGTGATTATTTAAATATAGGTCATCCTAATTCAAAAACATTTTTAAAAAGATTAAATTTTTTAGGATTAACTAAAAAAGAGGTAGAAGATATTTTATGCAAGCTAAAGTAGGAAATAAAAGCTATATTAATAAGCAAATTGAAGATGCTGATTTTAAGATAAAAAAGAAATTTGGTCAAAATTTCTTAACTGATCAAAATATTTTAACAGAAATAATTGATGCGGCTGATTTAAATAATGATGTTGCAGTTATAGAAATAGGACCAGGCTTAGGAAGCTTAACTGAAAGATTAGTTTCAAAAGCTGGATTTGTTTTATGCTATGAAATTGATAAAGAAGTAATACCTCTTTTAGAAAAGAATTTGAGTGGTTATAATAATTACGATGTAATTAATAAGGATATATTAGATGTAAATATCAATGAAGATATTGAAAAATATCTAAAGGATTATAAAAATATTTATGTTGTTGCAAACCTACCTTATTATATTACCACTCCAATTATATTAGGCTTATTAAGTAAGACTGATAAAATTGATAGATATGTAATGATGATGCAAAAGGAGGTTGCAGATAGAATCTGCGGTAAACCTTCAACAAAGGATTACAATGCTTTATCTATTGCTATTCAATATAGAACTGATGCAAAAAAGATTACTAATGTTCCAAGAACAGTTTTTATTCCAGCACCAAATGTTGATAGTGCAATTATTAGATTAGATAAATATAAAACAAAGGTTTATGAAGCAAAAAATGAAGAATTCTTTTTTGAATTTATAAGATTATGCTTCAGTCAAAGAAGAAAGACTTTAATTAATAATTTATCAGCTAAATTTGATAAGCAATTGATAATTAAAATGTTAAATCATTTTAATATTAAAGAAAACGTAAGAAGTGAAGAATTAGGAATAAAAGATTTTATTAATTTATGTGACTATATTGTAGAAAATGAGGGATTTTAGATGATTAAGGTAAGAGCATACGCAAAGGTTAATTTAGCACTTGAGGTTATGAATGTTGTTAATGGATATCATGCTGTTAATAATGTTATGATTCCTATTAGTATTTTTGATGAATTAACTTTTGAAAAAGCAAAAAAGGATGAGGTTATCGTTTTTGGTGGATATATAAAGGATAATATTGTTGAAAAAGCTTTAAAATTATTCAAAGAAAAATATTGTATTCCTAATGGAGTATCAATCAATATTGCTAAAAGAATACCTATGGCTGCAGGATTAGCTGGTGGTTCTTCAGATGCAGCTGCTTGTCTTATTGGCTTAAGAGAATTATTTGCTATTGCTGCATCAGATGAGGAATTAGAAGAATTAGGCGCTTCACTTGGTAGTGATGTACCATTTTTCATTAAGAGCAAACGGGCATTATGTACAGGCCGTGGTGAAAAGGTTGCACCATTTGATTTTGAACCATATACCTTTGATTTGTTAATCATTAAAACTCAGGTTGGATTATCAACTAAAGAGGTTTATAAAAAATATAAATATAATAATGAATCTAAAGAAGGAAAAATTAATAATATCGTCGATGCTTTAAAAACTGGTGATATTGAAAAATTAAGCAATAATATATTTAATGATTTAGAAGAGGTAAGCTTATCATTATCTAAAGATTTAAATGAATTGTATCAAGTACTAAGAAAAAATGGATATAAGCCATTTGTATCTGGTTCTGGTCCTTCAATGTATATATTAAATCCAACATCAGAAGATATTAAAAA
>JAFXUP010000181.1 GCA_017524905.1 Acholeplasmatales bacterium
AAATATCATTCATATCATCAGCAACCAAAGCAGTCCGTAATACTCAGTCAATTAGTATAACTTGGAACGTTCTCAGTTCCATTGTGGCCGTTCAACCTCTCAGTCCGGCTACGCATCATCGCCTTGGTAAGCCTTCACCTCACCAACTAGCTAATGCGCCGCAGGCCCCTCTCTAAGTGATAAATCTTTAAACATCTAAAGATGCCTTCATATGTCCTATCCAGTATTATCCATCGTTTCCAATGGTTATCCTCGGCTTAAAGACAGGTTACCTACGTGTTACTCACCCGTTCGCCATGGTATTGCTACCATTCGACTTGCATGTATTAGGCACGCCGCCAGCGTTAATCCTGAGCCAGGATCAAACTCTCCAAAAAATTTATTTTTGTTTTGTTTTTATTTTTCCTTTTTGCTCATTCTTTTAAAAGAATTGCTTGTTTGTAATTCTTGTTCGTCATATATAGTTTTCAAAGATTTAGTTTCGCACGGTTTTGTAAGTCGTGCTTTTTCATTATACCTTATTTTAAAAACTTGTCAACAACTATTTTATCAATTTTTACAAATTTTTTTCGCAATTTTTTAACCTATATATTATATATATGTAGATAAAAAAGAAAAATCACCATCCTTAATCGAATAAAAATGGTGATTTTGTTCATTTTTATATGTTTTAATAATTTTTTTAATAATATATTAATATTATTTATACATTATTTTTTCAAATAACTTTGGTCCTCTCGTATAAACAAGTCTATATAATATAAATATGATAATTATGTATACTAAGCTTATTGAACCAACTGCTACATATTTTAATACTGGTATTTCCATGCCTACAACATTTAATGCCACATGGGCACCAACTAATATAAATGATGGTAAAAATACAAATAGCATAGGTAAATTAGCACATGCCGAATTCTTAAATACCTGAGTTTCATTTTCAAATTCAAGCTTAGGCCATCTAAATCCAACTAAAATACCAGCTAAAGCTAATACAGCACCAGCAAATTGAGGATATAAATAAATAGCAAGAATCATATCAATACCGTTATATCCCTTTATTAGCATAGCAATCATAATAACTGTAGAAGCGAATATATTTAATGTGGTCTCCATTATTAATGCTATTCTAATCTTAGCTCTAATAATATTCTTAGGATTAATTGGATAAGATCTTAGCATCTCAATATTGTATTTACCTTCCATAGATAAACTTGTAGATGCAGGTCCTGCAATAGAATTCATCATAATACCCATAGTAGGAACCATAAAGACAAATACCTGGGCGATGATTGGCATCTCCTCTTCTACCCCTGGACCAGTTTGTTTAACAAAGAATGATGGAATTAATATAAATGCTATACCAATTATTAAGAAGAATAATTCTCCTAAAATACAATTAATAAAATAATTAGGCTTTCTATATATTAATAACCATTCCTTCTTTAATAAAACTCTATTTAAATTTAAATCTGTATCAATATTCTTTTTAACCTTATCATAATCAACATGTAAAGCACCGGCATTCATCCATGTATTAACAGGTCTATAAATTAACGCAACCATAATAATAACAATTAATGCAGCGCCTAAATTAAATAATACAGAATATAGGAAGCAAATATAATCTCCTACTATTGCAAGCTGAATCCAATTAAGGAAGAATACATGAGTTATAAATTCACTAACCTTTTGAGCTCCACCATATGTTA
>JAFXUP010000182.1 GCA_017524905.1 Acholeplasmatales bacterium
TAATATCATTAAAATCAACAATTGCATTTGCAGAAATATTAATATCCTCATAGCTTAAATTTAAATCTAAAGCTATTTTTTTATTTTCAATAATTGTTTTAATATTATCTACTAATGATAATAAATTATCTAATGATTGGTATTCACCTATAATATTAATTTCTTCATCAAAAGATTTAACAAATATATCTAAATCAAATAAATTAACATTTATATTTAATCCATCATTAGTCTTTATAATTGAAGCTTTTATATCATTTAATGATTCTTTTAGTATAGATAAATCTAGATTAATATAAATTTCATTTTCTAAAATAGTAAATTCTTTAATCATTTGTTCAAAATCAATGCTTAATAATTGATCTATTATGTTTTCATTTGAATCAAAACTAATATTAAATTTATTTAATAATAATATTATAGAATCTTTGTTTATAGATAATTTATTATTTGCAAAATCAATATATAAAATATCATTTAAATAAGTTAATTCAATTTCTAAATTATTATTGTCCTTTGTTAAATTAATTTGTGCTTTTGCTTTAATATTTTCTAAATCATTAAAATCAATTTTAGCATCAGCAGAAATATCAATTCCTTGATAATTTAAGTTTAATGATAAAGAAATCTTTTTATTATTTATTAAGGATAATAATTCATCTATAACTGGTTTTAAATTATATATATTTGAATAATTTTCTTCTTCTAAAGTTATATTTAAATCCTTATTTGTTTTTATATTACCAACTAAATTTAGCTTATTTAATATTAATTCAAGATTAATATCTTCGCCTTCTTTTAATGTTAATAATATATCATCTTTAAGGCCTATTAAATCTTCTAAATTTGTCTTTAGATAGAAGCTTGAATCAGTTATTTGAGTTTCTTTAATTAAATTTGAAAAATCAAATTCCATTACTTTTTCAATAAGCTCAGTTACATTTATGCCACCTTCTAAGCTATTGTTAGTATATTTATTAATTAAAGATACTAAATCATCTTTAGAAATCATTAAATGAATATCATCATAAGATAAATAAATTACATCATCTATATATGTTATATCAATTAAGAATGATTTATTTTTATATTTTAAATCTAAATCAAGCTTTAAAGAAATTGTATCATCAAATACTGCCTTTAAAGCTAAATTAGCTTTTAAATTCTCATAATTAATATCAAAATTTGCTTCTACCTTTTTATCAACGATTAATTTACTAAAGAATGAGAATAAATAATCTAAATTTGATAAATCACTAAAGCTTCTTTTATCTATTTGAGGGAATATATTAGTAGATGGTCTTGCGTTTATTTCAACTAAATTACCTTCAACTAAAGCATTAACCTTAACATAATTTAAAATATAATCAACATCATCTTTATAGGTTGAATACTCTAAATTAATATCATAGCCTAATAAATTAAAAGTAACATTTACTACTGTTTCATTATCTATTTCTTCTATTTTGGCATTATCAAAGGCTGCAAGTATTCCTGCAGTATCAATAGCTTCTACATTAGGAATTGTTCCATTAAATTCATCTAATAAAGCCTTTAATGATTCGGTATCAGATTTTAATTTTAAATTTCCTAATGAAATATATAAATAGTCAGAATATTCTACATATAAATCTTTAGCTAAAACCTTAACCTTTAAATTATTAAGATCAGTAATATCTATTGAGCATAAACCTTCTACTAGCTTATCATTAAATTTAATGCTTAAATCTAAATTTTCTCCTGTTTCTTCATTTGCTAAAGATGAAGTAAGCATAGTTAAAGCATCAACTTTAACATCATCACTTCCTTCTTTTGCACTTAAATCCTTATATTGTTGGAAAAAATCATAAGAATCCTTATCAAAAGAAACATTATCATATGTATATGTATCATAGCAATTAGTTTCACAAGTGGTTTTAATACCCATTGATTTAACTAAATATTTTTCTTGAGCATGAACAGATAATACATTCCAATTTTCATCAAATCTATAAGTTAAATTAATTAATGAAAATTCAGGAATCATTGTTGAAGAACCATTAGTTGCAACTTCTCTTCTATACCAAAATGGTGCTTTATCACCATTAGGGTCTAAATTTAAAGTTATTTCATAAGCTCCATTTTCATATTTTAAAGGTGATGCTTCTAATACTGTATCATCACAAATGATATAGCCAATTGCTTTAAAAGGTAACCATCCATATCTTAAAATATATGCATCTGTTGTTATACATTCAGGTGTATCAGTTTTCCAGATTGCTTTACAATCAGAAATTGATTGATGGGTTCTTAATAAAACCTTTTCTCCTTTATTAACAAAATACTTTTGAGTACCAATTTTAATAATACCATCTGAAATAGTTGATACTAAGGCTTCATCTCCTATAACAACTCTTGAATTAGAAATTGCTTGAGTTGCAACTGAAGCCTTAGCTTCTCCTGTTGTTATGCATGAAAAAGCTTCCTTATGCTCTAAATTATATAAAGCATAATATATATTTGTTAATGAATCGTAATCGTCTGGTTTTGTTCCGTTTGTAGGTGTTTCTTTTAGGGTTGTTGCGTATTTAGCATCACTTTCATCAAAGCTTACAACTGCTTCATTAGCGGCATTAACAAAATAAATGCCTACTCCTCCACCGGCTAAGAGTACGCAAAATAAAATTATAAAAATAATCAGCTTCTTTTTCATATAACACCCCTGCTTTATATATATAAATATATAAAGTCTTAACAAAACATAATCTATTTTATATTATACTCTTTCAAATTTCTATGTCAAGTTTGTTATACATTTAAAACCTAAAGCATTAAAAAAACATCACTTTTGTGACGTTTTTCCTTTATTTATTATATTTTTCATAATAATTTATTAATTCTTCATCAAAAGAAACATTAGAATATGAATATGTATCTTTAATTATTGTTTCACAATTTACAAAAGAACCGAAGCTTAAATTATTCTTAATCTTAAATTTTTCATTAATATCAACTGAAATCAAATTCCATTTAGCATCAAATTTATAAGTCAAATTAATATATGAAAAAATAGGATTTTCTTCTGCAGAACCAGTTCTTGCAACCTCTCTTTGA
>JAFXUP010000183.1 GCA_017524905.1 Acholeplasmatales bacterium
CATTATACTTAACATATTTTTTAATATATTTTTTAACACTACCTATAATAAGCTCATTTAATAATCAAATATCTTTTTTACGGCTTTTAATATCTCCTATTTTATCCTTTGCTTTAGGAATTATAATAATATTATTATCATATCTAATATCAATAATACCTGCCTTGGATTTAGTATTTTGTTATGTTTTTAAATTTATCAACAATTATGTAATAAATATAACAAAATACAATTTAAAAATAACAATACCATCATTTAATATTTATATGATGATTATTTATTATGTCTTTATCTTTTTATTAATTAGAGCCATTATTCTAAATAAAAATAAAATTAGATTTTTAATTATGTTTTTACTAATTTTATTATCATTTATAAATTTAAGATTAGCTAATTTTAAAACTAAAATAACTTTTATTGATGTAGGACAAGGAGATTCATGCTTAATTGAATTACCATTTAATAATGGAGTTATATTAATAGATTCATATAATTCAATTGATTTTATTAAAAGTGAAGGAATATCAAGGATTGATTATTTAATATTAACTCATGGTGATGAGGATCATTGTTTAGAAGCAATAGATGTAATAAATTATTTTAATGTTAAAAATATAATATTGAATAATGGTGAATATAATGAATTAGAAGCTAAAATAATAAAAAGATCAGATGAATTAAATATTAATCATATCAATAAAATAGAAGAGCTAAAAATAGATAAATATATTTTTTATTTTTTAAACACAAGGCTATATGATAATGAAAATGATAATTCTAATGTAATATATACAAATATTGATGGAATTGATTTATTATTTATGGGAGATGCTGAAAAGGATAAGGAATATGATATTATCAATAAATATAAATTAAATGAAATAGATATTTTAAAGGTGGGTCATCATGGGTCTAAAACATCTTCAACAAAAGAATTTATAGATTATATTAAGCCAAAAATAGGAATAATTTCTGTTAAGAAAAATAATAAATATAATCATCCTGATAAAGAGGCTTTAGATAATTTAAAAAATACAAAGCTTTATATGACAAAGGATTCAGGAAATATTACTTTGTTTATATTTAATGGAAAATATTATATTAAAACATATAAATAAAAAATCTCTCAAATGAGAGATTAATGTAAATTTAAAATATAATATATTGCATATAAAATAATCATATGGGCTGGATAGAATATATAGAAGAGGTATTTAAAATTATATTTACCTCTTTTATTATTATATAATAGTATAAAAAATACTGCAAAAATACCGTATTTTTGAACATCTAATGAGGTATTTATTGGCATAAAATAATAAGATAAAACAGTACATAAAATATATGCAAATATAAATGTTAAGCCTTTGGCTAAATTTGATTTAGGGTTATTATTTTTATAATATTTTGATTGGATTAATGACATTATAAAAGGTAATAATACGCTATATAATCTATATTCAATATAATAATAATTCATGAATATGATTAATAATGATGTATATGTAATAAATAAAATAGTAAATAATAATGAAAGCTTTCTATTTTTTAAGCTAATGTATTTTCTTATTCCATCAAATAAGAAAATCATTATTAATGATAAGGTAAATGATACTAATATATTAATGGTTAATTCTTTATTGAAAAATGTAAGAAATAAAGATATTCCTAAGCCTAATATTCCAATTGTTAATAAATATTTAATTTTGTTTTTAGTATAATATGCACCTTCTGCAATAAAGAATGCAAAAAGAGGCATTGCTAATCTACCGATTATTCTTAATATTATAATTTTTGGAAAGAAAATCATGCCAATATGATCTATTAGCATAAAAATACAAGCCAAAATTTTAAGCTTATTGTTGTTTAGAATTTTCATTATCTTCATTAATTGCAAGATCTAATGTCTCATTTAAGGCTTCAATTTTTTCTTCCTTAGTTAGAGGTACTGGATCATAGCCACCCTTAAATAATTTATTGCATCTTAATAATCTTTTTAATGTTAAAAATGATGCCTTAACAAAATTAAATTTTAAATAGCACTCTTTAGCATATTGGCTACAGCTTGGATAAAATCTACATCTTGGTGGATTATTAGGAGAAATTCCTTTTTGATACCATTCAATAAATTTTATTGCAGGATTATTTTTTCTATTTTTCATAGATATGTTCAAATAATGCATTTAAAGCTTCTTTTCCTAATAACTTTTCTACTATTGCGTAAGCAAATAAAATAGCAGAAGCAACGCTTCTTGCGGTAATTAAATTACCATCAACAACAACCTTTTCATCAATATATGTACCACCAAAGTCTTGATCCATTGAAGTAAAGCATGTATATTTTCTATTTTTTAAATATCCTAATTTACCAACAATAGTAGGGGCAGCACAAATTGCGGCTAAAACCTTATTATTGTCCATAAAATATCTAATTATTTCATGAACATATTCATCTATTAATAGTCTTTTATAATGTGGGCCTCCTGGTAATAATAGGCAATCAAAATCTTTATAATTTAAATTTTTTAATAAAGAAATATTTGTTAAAGCTATATTGTGATTACCAATTACAGTTTCTTTATCAGAAGCAATTGTTAAATCGACTTTCGCTCTTCTTAATAAAGCGAATGGGGCAACAGCTTCCTCCTCTTCAAAACCATCAAATATAATTGCTAAAACCTTCATATTATTCACCTTCCTGATAATAATTATATCATATTTATTATTAGTTAAAAACTATGATTTTTAAAGCTTGTTTCTTGTAATTTTACCAATTATATTATATGATATATAATATACGACTATGGAAGAAGGTTGTCTTATGGAATTCGATTTAAATAAACAAACTTTAACAATATATGGTAAGACAGAACGATTAAGTGTTCTTGCGAATAGATTACAAGCATTAAGTGGTAAACAAACCTATGAATTTTTATCTCAACGTAGTGTTTTTCTTCCAAGAAAAATTAATGTTTTAGCATTAAGAAGTGTTTTAAATGAAAGAATTAAAACTCTACATGCAAGTGAGCTACCTAAGGAATATTATGCTATTTTAGAAAATTATCGTAATTTCTCTGAATATCAATTATTTAATTTGTTTGCGACTATTTGTGATAATAAGGATGATTTTAAAGCATATAGATTAAATTTATGGAAATTAATTTTAATTAATTATGAAGCCTTAAATTTAACTGATGGTGAAATAAATTATTTAAAAAATATTTCAAAGCTTCAAACTGAAAGATTAGAAAAATATTTCCAATATATTACATCTTCAGCAAGAGAAATGGAAAATACATTTGATGGCTTAGATAAGGATGCTTTAAAAATTGGTCTTTTCGCATCTGCAAGTGAAGAAGATGTTATTGATATTGCATCTAAATATGGAATTGATTTACCTTTAGAATATGATTTAGATTCATTTAAGGCTGCATTAAAGGAATATCTTGCTGCCTATAATAAGCTTACTATGGAATTAGATAGCTATATTGATAAAGCTAATGATATGACATTAGAAAATTTTGCAATTAAAAATAAGATTCCTCTATCATTTAAAATGGATAGAGATAAATTAATTAATTATTTATTCTTTATTTTAAGCATTGCTGAAATGAATTTAACTGATGTTAAAGAAATTATAGAACCAGAAGCTTATAAGCCACTTGAATTTAGTGTTAATTTAGATGGAGCCTTTGATGGTGATACTCCAATAGATAGTGTAAGAATTATTATCTATGATGGTTGTGAAAATGATGGCTTATTCGTTCCTGCCGAGGAAGAACATGAAGAAGCTACAGAATATGAAGAGGTTTCTGAAGAGCCAGAAGAAGAGGCTTTAGAAGTACAAGAAGAGGTTCAAGAAGAACCAGAAACTGAAGCTACACAAGATGAAGAAGTTAAAGAAGAATCATCACCTCTTGATGTATTAAAAGACGATTCTTTAAATGATGGACAAACAAATGCTTCATTATTAGCACGGGCAAAGGCTGGCTTTGCAGCACAAAATAGAAAAGAAAGAAAAGAATTATCCTTTGGTGATATAGAGGAAAATCCATATTATGGTAATCCTAAAGCTAAAAAATTATATACAGGCCCTACCAAAATGATTGTTTTATCAATATTTTTAGTTCTTTTAGTAGGATTAGGCGTAAGTTTAGCTTTAAAATTTGCAGGAATAATCTAGGTGATTTAAAATGGGTCGTGAAGTAAAATATACCCCAATGATGGAACAATATTTAGATATTAAAGAGGACTATAAAGATTTTATAGTCTTTTTTAGGTTAGGCGATTTTTATGAAATGTTTTTTGAGGATGCTCATATTGCATCTAAAGAATTAGAGCTTGCCTTAACAGGAAAGGATGCAGGTGCTCCTGAAAGAGTTCCTATGTGTGGAATTCCATTTCATGCTGCTAACCAATATATCGAAAAGCTTGTTGAACGTGGATATAAGGTTGTTATTGTTGAACAGGTTGAAGATCCTAAACAAGCAGAGGGTAAGATAGTAAAAAGAGGAGTAATTAAAATTATTACTCCTGGTACTATTGATTCAGGTATTAAGGAAAAAGAGAATAATTTTATTGCATCAATTGCATATATCAATAGAGAATATGTATTATGCTATAGCGATGTAACTACAGGTGAAGGATATATTACAAGCTTTAAAAATTTTGATTCATTAGCCAATGAAATCTTAGCCTTACATATAAAAGAAGTAATTGTTGATGATGAATTTAATAATAAGAACTTAGTTGATTTTATTAAAATAAATGATCTTACTTTATCATATGAAAATAATAATGCTTTAGATGAAAGCTTATTTGATATTGTAAGAGAAATAGATCCAGCATATTATCCTGTTGTTGGAAGATTAATTAATTATTTTATTAAAACTCAAAAAACAGAACCAAGCTATTTTAAAAAATTTAAATCTTATATTTCATCATCATATCTTCATTTAGATGCTTTTACAAAGAAGAATCTAGAAATAACAGAAACATTAAGACAAAATAACAAATCAGGCTCTTTATTATGGATAATTGATAAATGTGAAACAGCTATGGGCTCACGTATGCTAAGACGTTATTTAGAAAAGCCATTGGTTGATAAGGATTTAATTAATGAAAGATTAGATTTCGTTGAAGCATTTAATAATAATTTCATTATCAAAGAGGAAATAAAAAAATATTTTAAGGATGTCTATGATTTAGAAAGAATTATAGGAAGAGTTTCTTCAGGTACAGCTAATGCTAAGGATTTAGTATGGTTAAGAAGAAGCTTAAAAAATCTACCTATTGTTAAGGATTTAGTATCTCAATTAAATTTTGATAAGGCAATTGAATTATCAAATAATATTGATACACATGAAGAGCTTTATGCTTTATTAGAAAAAGCATTAGTTGAAAATCCTCCTTTATCTGTTAAAGAAGGTGGATTAATTAATGATGGCTTTAATGCTGAATTAGATGAAATAAGATCAATTTCAGCAAATTCAAAGGATTGGATTATGAATTATGAAGCCAAGCAAAAGGAATTAACTGGCATTAAAACAATGAAGGTTGGCTATAATAGAATTATTGGTTATTTCATTGAGGTATCAAAAGGTGCAATCGCAAGCTTGCCTAGTGATATTGAATATGAAAGAAAGGCTACCTTATCAAATTCAGAAAGATTTATAACTCCTGAATTAAAGCATTATGAGCAAATTGTATTAAATGCTAAAGAAAGAATTGAATCATTAGAATATGAATTATTCCAATCTTTAAGATTAGAAGCTAAAAAATATATAAAATCATTACAAAATCTTGCAGATATAATTTCTACAATTGATGTTTATATTTCACTTTCTGATGTTGCGATAAAGAATAATTATGTAAGACCTACATTCAATAATAAAAAGGAAGTTAATATTGTTGATGGAAGACATCCAGTATTAGAAACATTAGTAGGCTCAAATTACATTGTTAATGATGTTGTTATAAATAAATATAATATGGTTTTAATTACAGGACCAAATATGAGTGGTAAATCAACATATATGAAGATGCTTGCATCTATTGTTATATTAGCTCAAATGGGTTCATTTGTACCTGCAAGGGTTGCTGATTTAATGATATTTGATTCAATATTTACTCGTATTGGAGCATCTGATGATTTAACTCAAGGACAATCAACATTCATGGTTGAAATGGTTGAGGCTAATTATGCAATTTCAAATGCGACTAAAAATTCTTTAGTTTTATTTGATGAAATTGGCCGTGGTACTGCAACATTTGATGGTATGGCACTTGCCCATTCAATCTTAGAATATTTACATGAAAAGGTTGGATGTGTAACATTATTTTCAACTCACTACCATGAGCTAACAGCCTTAGATAAGGTGTTAAAAAGATTGAAAAATGTTCATGTAGAGGCTGTTGAAGAAAAAGGCTCTGTTGCCTTTTTACATAAGGTTATTGATGGACCAACAGATAAATCATATGGTATTAATGTTGCATCACTTGCTGGTCTTCCTAAATCTTTAATTGAAAGAGCAAAACAGGTTTTAGAATCATTAGAAGAAAATAATAATTCTAAGGCTCAAGTAAGCTTAAACTTATTTAATTTTGATGAATATGATCAAAAAGAAGAGGTTGCAAAGGAAAGAACCGCAGATAGAATTAAAGAAAGAATCGATGAAATTGATTTAAATAAAACTTCACCTATTGAAGCATTAAATATTTTATATGAGCTAAAGGAGATTAAATAATGTCTATTATTGTTAAAATGCCTCCTCATTTAGCTAATATGATTGCTGCAGGTGAGGTTGTTGAAAGACCTTCATCAGTTATTAAGGAATTAGTAGAAAATTCTATTGATGCTAAAGCCACATCAATCAATATCTATTTAGAAAATGGTGGTATTGATTTAATGAAGGTTCAAGATGATGGTATTGGTATGGATAGTGATGATGTATTAAATGCCTTTTTACCACATGCTACATCAAAAATTAAAACTGAATATGATTTATCAAGAATTAGTACACTAGGCTTTAGAGGAGAAGCAATTTCATCTATAGCTGCTGTATCTAAATGCCAAATTATTTCATCACAAGATGGTATAAAAGGCTATGAATGTACTTATAAATCAGGTGTTAAGCAAACAGAAGGAATTATTAATTCAAATAAAGGAACAACTGTAATTGTTAATAATTTATTCTTTAATACTCCTGCAAGATTAAAATATTTAAAATCAGCTAAAACAGAATTATCTTCAATTATGTTTTATGTAAATAGAATTGCAGCATCTAAAAAGAATATTAGATTTAAGGTATATTCTGATAATAAATTAATTTTCCAAACAAATGGTACAGGCTCATATCAAAATTTAATTGGTGAAATCTATGGCTTAGAATCAGCTAAGCTTACAATAGAAAGACAAATTTCTGATTATGATTTTAATGCTAATTTAGTTATTGTTAAGCCTCAAATTTATCGTTCAAATAAATTAGAGGTAACATTAATAATTAATGGTAGATATGTTAAAAATTATAATATTACAAATGCTATATGTGATGGATTTAAAACATATTTACCAATTAATAAATATCCTATTTGTCTTTTATATTTAGAAGTAGATCCAACCTTAGTTGATGTTAATATTCATCCAAGAAAAACAGAAGTTAAATTATCTATTGAAGATAAAATATGTCAAATTCTTCCTAAAGAAATTGCTTTAGCTTTAAAAGAAGAAAAGCATATTCCAACAAGAATAATTAACACAAAGCCTGAATTTCAAAAACAAACTATTTTTGAAGTAAAAGAAGAAATAAGAGAGCATAAGCCAACTTATGAAGAAAAAATATTAAATAATGAACCAAAAGAAACTTTTGTTTCTGAGCCTAAATATAGCTATAATAGTTCTAATACTAAAAAGCTAAATGAAGAAATTAATGATTCTTTTATAATTAAAGAAGAACCTATAATTCAAAAAGAAGAACCTAAGGTTCAAGAAGAAGTTAAAGAAGCTTCAAAAATAGAAGAAAAAACAAATGAAAAGCTTCCTTATATGGAATATGTTGGACAAGTTTTTGGTACATATTTAATTTTTCAAAATAATGATGGTATGTATTTAATGGATCAGCATGCAGCAGCTGAAAGAATTAATTATGAAAAATATTATCAAATTTTAAGTGAATCTAATCAAGAAAAAGCAGAATTAATTGTTCCTATTGTTTTAACATTTACACCAAGTGAGGCATTATATATTAATGATCATTTAGATGAATTTTTAAATGTAGGATTTAGATTAGAACAAATTGGTCAAAATGATTTTGCTATAAGAGAATTACCATTATGGGCTCATATCGATAATATTGATGATATTATTTATGATATTTTAGCTATGATGATTGATAAAAGAACAATTGATATTATGGTATTTAGAGATTATATTTGTAAACAAATTTCATGTAAATCATCTATTAAGGCAAACCATAGAATTAATTTAGATGAGGTTAAGGCTTTAATTGATGGTTTAAATAATTGTAAAAATCCTTATACTTGTCCTCATGGAAGACCTACTATTATTAAATTTAGACCTGAGGATTTAGAAAAGATGTTTGAAAGGATTCAAAAATGAAACGTGTAATTGTTTTAGTAGGACCAACTGCAGTTGGTAAAACCAAAATTTCAATTGAGCTTGCCAAAAAATATAATCTAGATGTTATTTCAGGAGATTCTGTTGCTGTATATAAAAGATTAGATATTGGTTCTGCTAAGCCAACAAAAGAAGAAATGGATGGTGTTAAGCATCATTTGATTGATGTTTTAGAGCCTAATGAGCAATTTGATGTTGCAACATTTCAGCGTATGGCCAGAGAAATTATTGATAAAAATGAATTATCTTTAATTTGTGGTGGAACAGGGCTTTATGTTCAAAGTGTATTATTTAATTATGAATTTAAAGCTCAAAAAAGAGATAATGATTATTCTTTAAAATATAAGGATTTAAGTAATTCAGAATTATTTGAATTATTGCTTAAAAAAGATCCTAATATTGATAAAGAAAAGCTTCATCCTAACAATAGAAAAAGAGTGTTAAGAGCTTTAGAGGTTATGGATGAATTGCATGAATCAATTCATTCCTTTAATAAGAAAAAGGAAGCTTTATATGATTATTTCATCATTTATTTAAATTTAGATAGAGAAACTCTTTATGAAAGAATTAATAAAAGAGTTGATATTATGGTAAAAGATGGCCTAATTGATGAAGTAAAAGCTTTATATGATGATGGAATTTATCCTCATGCAATAGGATATCAGGAGCTTGTTCCTTATTTTAAAGGAGAAATAAGCTTAGATAGTGCTATTGAAGAAATTAAAAAGAATACTCGTCATTTAGCTAAAAGACAAGAAACTTGGTTTAAAAACCAGATGGATAGTCATTTTTATAATGTTGATATTAATAACATTAATAATACAATTAATGAAATTGAAAACGACTTAGATAGGTGGTTAAAATGAGACTTTATTTAATAGGCATGCCAGGATGCGGTAAATCAAGCTTAGGTAAAAAGTTAGCTTTAAAATTAAATTATCAATTCATTGATATGGATGAATATATTGAACAAAAAGCATGTATGTTTATTGATGAAATATTTGAAGCCTATGGTGAGGAATGGTTTAGAGCATTTGAAAGAAATGTGCTAAAGGAATTTCAAGAATTAGATAATGTAATTATCGCAACTGGTGGAGGCGTAATTAAAAATAAAGATAATAAAGCCTTAATGGATGGTAAATGCATTTATTTAATGGTTGAATTAGAAGAAATAAAAAAGAGATTAGAATCATCTGGTATTGTAAGACCACTATTAAAGGAAAAAACAGTTGAGCAATTGTTTTTTGAAAGAAAGGAATTATATGATTATTTTGCTGATATAAGGGTGGATAATACTAATATAGATGAAGCAATTAGTAATATAATTGAAGGTATAAAAAATGAAAAATGTTTTAATAATTAATGGACCTAATTTGAATATGTTAGGAAAAAGACCAAAGGAGCATTATGGTTCATTAACTTTAGATGAAATTAATGAATTAATCATTAAAGAAAACAATAATTATTTCAATTTAGATTTTTATCAATCTAATTATGAAGGAGATATTGTTACAAAAATTCAAGATGCTGTTTTGGGTAAATATGATGCAATTATCATTAACCCTGCAGCATACACTCATACATCAGTTGCAATCCATGATGCATTAGAGATGTTTAATGGTCCAAAGCTTGAGGTTCATTTAAGTCATGTTGATGAAAGAGAAGCATTTAGAAGAATAAATTTTGTAAGAGATGTAACTCTTAAATGCTTTAGTGGAGAAAAAGAAGCAAGCTATACACAAGCTATAGCTTATTTGAAAAATATATTATAGTATGTTATAATTTTTACTATATTGAATAAAGGAGTAATTTATATGGTATCAAGTAATGATTTTAAGAATGGTATGACTATTCTTTATAATGGATGTATTTATAAAATTTTAGAATTTATGCATGTTAAACCAGGTAAGGGTGGAGCATTCGTAAGAACTAAATTAAGAGATTTAAGAACAGGAGCAATCGTAGATATTACATTTAACGCTGCTGAAAAAGTAGAAAAGGCAATGATTGATAAGATTGAAATGCAATATCTTTATGATACAGGAGATGCATTATGCTTCATGGATAATGAAACATATGAGCAAATCGAAATTCCACATGTCCTTTGTGATTATGAAAGAAAATTCTTAAAGGAAAGTGAGAATGTTAATATTGAAAAATATGGTGATGAAATTTTAGGTATTATATTACCTGATAAGGTAACTTTAAAGGTTACTCAATGTGAACCAGCTGTAAAGGGAGACACAAAGACAAACGCATTAAAGGATGCTGTTGTTGAAACAGGACTTTTAGTAAAGGTTCCTATGTTTATTAATTTAGGTGATGATATTATTATCAACACAGAAACTGGTAAATATTCTAGTAGAGCTTAATTATAGGGAGTTGAAACAAATTGGACACACAATCGAGTCTCGCTGTGCTTGCAAGCACGCCAAAATTTAATACTGGTATTTTTATAATAATGATAGTATTAGTTCTATTATCAGCTTTTTTCTCTATGAGTGAAACAGCTATTTCATGCTGTACTAAGGTGAAAATTCAAGCTGCTGTAGAAGATAGAGTATCTGGTTCTAAGAAGGCCCTATTTTTATTTAATGATTTTAATAGAACTATTACAACTTTACTTATTGGTAATAATTTAGTAAATGTTGGATTATCAGCAATAGCTGTTACATTTTTTACTCAGCTTGCTGTAGCTGAAGAATATGTATCTTTAATAACTACTGGTGTTATTACACTTGTATTATTAATGTTTGGTGAAATTTTCCCTAAGACAATTGCGAAAAATTATCCTGAACAAATTGCTTATAAGGTATCTATTGTTATTATTATAATTTCTTATATTTTATTTCCAATTGTTTGGTTTTTTACAAAAATGCAAAAATTATTTTCTAAAAAATCAGATGAAGAAACTTATGATGAGGATGAATTAGGTGTTATTCTTGACACAATGGAAGATCAAGGTAATATCGAAAAGGATGAATCTGAATTAATTCAAAATGTTTTAACATTAAATGATAGAACAGTTGAAGATATTATGGTTCCTCGTATTCAAATGGAAGCTATCAATTATAATTCTAAATTAGATGATGTCAAAGAGTTTATGATTGGTAATAATTTTTCAAGAATTCCAGTATATAAAAATGATAAGGATCATATTGTTGGTATTTTATATGAAAGAGACTTTTATCCAGCAATTTTAAAAAATCCAAAAACAAGCTGGAAGAGATTATTAAAGCCTGTAAAATTTGTTGCAGCTACAATGAAGGTTGATGCTTTAATAAAAGAATTACAAGCATCTAAGATGCATATGGCAATTGTATCAGGAGAATATGGAGAAGTATTAGGCCTTGTTACAATGGAGGATGCCTTAGAAGAGCTTGTTGGTGAAATATATGATGAACATGATAATCCTGGTGATAATGATTTAACATTAGAACGTGAAGAGGATGGTTCATATATTGTTGATGGTGATTATTTCGTTGAGGATTTATTTGAAAAATTAGGAATCGGCGATATCCCAGAAGATGTTCCTTCTAAGGTTTCTGGTTGGCTTTTTACTAAATGTGAAAGCTTACCTGAGGTTGGATTCTCATTTGATTATATTGCAGTATATACAAAATTAAATGAAGAAACTGAAGAATATGAAGATTTTGCTAAGAAATTAACTTTATCTGTTTATAAGGTTGAAAACAGAAGAATAATTTTAGCAAAGCTTTTTATTACAGATGCTACTGAAGAAGAAATTGAAAAACACAATGAAGCAGAAGAAGAGTAATACTCTTCTTTTTTTCATCTTTTTTATGAAAAGTTTTTTTTACTTATATTGAAAATTATCAGTAAATAAGTTAAAATAAATTAAGTGCGTGATAATCGTTTATTGAGGAGTGAGTAGTATGATTTTCGATGAATTAGATACATTAGAAAATGCTAGAACGAAGATTAAGGTAATAGGTGTTGGAGGAGCAGGTAAAAATGCCATCGATCATATGATTGAAAATGCTGTTCATGGCGTTGAATTTATTGTTGCTAATACTGATGCCCAAGATTTAAAAGCTTCAAAATGTCATAATAGATTATTAATTGGTAAAACTAAAACTCATGGTCAAGGAGCTGGTGCTAATCCTGAGGTAGGACGTGCTGCTGCTTTAGAAAGTGAAGACGATATTCATGAAATTATTGGTGATGCTGAAATGGTATTCATCACATGTGGTATGGGTGGTGGAACAGGTACAGGTGCTGCCCCAGTTATTGCAAGAATCGCTCGTGAGCATGGCTGCTTAACTGTTGGTATTTGTACAAAGCCATTTATGTTCGAAGGACCTGCAAGAATGAATAATGCTGTTGCAGGCTTAGAAGAATTACGTCAATATGTTGATACATTAATCGTTATACCTAACCAAAGATTATTACAAATTGTTACTAATACAACAACTGTATTAGATGCTTTTAGAGAAGCAGATAATGTATTAAGAAAAGGTGTACAAGGTATCGCTGAAATTATTGCTGTATCTGGTTTAATTAATGTCGATTTTGCCGATGTTAAAACAGTTATGGCTAATAAAGGTACTGCCTTAATGGGTATTGGTATTGCTAAGGGTGAAAATAGAGCTGTTCAAGCAGCAAGAAATGCTATCCATTCTCAATTACTAGAGGTAACTATCAATGGCGCAACAGATGCTATTGTTAATATTACAGCAACTCAAGATTTATCTTTAAAGGAAGTTGATGTTGCTATTGCTGAAGTTAGAAATAATTGTGGTAAGGATTTAAATATTATTTATGGTACTACAATTAATAATGATTTAGGCGATGAAATGGTTATTACTGTAATTGCTACAGGATATGAACTTAAAGCCCAAAATAATGGTTATGAAAAGCTTGCTGAATCTATTTATAGAAATATGAGTGATGAAAATATTAGCTATGAAGGATTAGAAGAATTAGATGATGATTTAGCAGATGAGGATTTATATGCTAGAATGCCATCTAAGGAAAGCGAAATCTTCGCTATAAAAGGAAATAAAAAAGAAGAAAAGCGTAGATTAAAAGAAGAAGAAAAAGCACGTAAGGAAGCTTTAAAACAACAATCTAAGGAACCTGCTAAAAATGTTCCAGATTGGTTAAGAAAAAAATAAAAACAAAGGACTCAAATTTGAGCCCTTTTCTTTTTAAATGTTAAATTCAATTTTTGTTTTATCAATCTTTTTAATAATACGATTATGCTTTCTTTTTTCTAAAATCAAATTCTTTTCAAAATTAGCTTTTTCCATATCATTTTCAAGATTACCAGTTAATTCAATGCTAGCAATATTTTTTTCAATTAGCTTTTTATTTTGATATGCTTCTAATCTTGCATTTTTTAAGTCTAAATCAAGATTTTGATTTGCTTCATCCTTTTCCTTTGAAACATTATCAACAAAGAATTTTGTCGCAACAGGTAAGTGGTTAATTAAAGATTCCTTTGATTCAATAAATTGATCTAAATTAACAACAGCTTCCTTTTTCTTATTTAAAGCATCAATATTTAATCTTTGCTTTTTAAAGATATTATCATTATCTAAGCCTTTAATTGTAGCGTTGTGAACTGATGTTAAGAAATCTTCATTTCTACACATAGAATAAAATTCACTATAGAAGCGGTTAAGACTATTTTGCTTATTATGATTAATTCTTTCAATTTCTTCATTATGAGCATTATTTGCTTGAGCAAATTGCTGGTCATATTTATTGATAATATTACGTCTTTTATTTTCTAATTGATTAATCTTATTGGTAATTTCATCAATTTTTTCATCCATTTCTTCAGTTAATTCTTGGATGATATTATTAGTTCTTAAGGAAATATGGAAAATATCATTTTGGAATTTAGTAAATAATAATTCCTTATCCTTTTGCATAGTATTAACAATAGATTGTCTAAATTCATTAACTATATCATAAATATGGGCAAATATAGTTTTATTATCATCAATTAAAATTGTTGATCTATTTTGAATTTCTTTTCTAATATGGCTATCAGTTAAAATGTTAAAATCAAATTCATAAATATTTTTAAATGATAGCTTTTGGACAATGATTGTTTGAATATATTTTTTGATATCATTATCTAAATTATAATAAGCAGAAGAAGCATTAGATTGCATTGTCTTAATTTCTTGTAATCTCTTATCATATTCATTAGATGCTTTTTCAATTTTAATATTGATTTTTTCAAGCTCAATATTAGTTGAATCTCTTAATTTTGATACCTCTTCAAATCTTGATGTGAATTCTTTAATCTTTTGATTATAGTTTCTAAATTCAATTTTTAAAGATTCCTTATTCTTGGTATCCTTAGCATTTATTTTTTGCTTAACAAGCTCTCTTTGGTTTCTAATATTAAATACTCTATTTGAATAAGATTGTAATGATTCATTGTAGGTTTTAATTGTTTCTTCAATGGCATTTTTCTTATTATTTAAAGTTTTTAAATCAGCCTGTCTTTGCTTTTCTAAGTCATTATAATAATGCTTAAATTTATTTGATTCATCAAATTTAAGTCTATCTTGAACTATTTGTGAAATATTGAAAGAGAAATTGTTTAAAATTTCTTCATAATATTTTGAAATAATATTTTCAAAAATATTGATGAAATTAGTAATCATTCTTTGATATTCTGGTCTTATTTGAATGTTTTCAAAGAATTCATTAAAGAAAGCTTCAGAAAATGCTTCAAGCTCTTTAGATAAATTAATTAAGGTGGATAATGCTTGATTGATTAGCTTTATTTCAAATTTATATCTATCTAATGATAAATTATTTTTTAATACATCAATTTCATATCTTGTATTTCTTATTTGAATTTGTTCATCTTCTGATTGATATTCATGATTAAATTTAATTTTATAATTATTTTTATTAATGATTTCATTAAGCTTTTCTTTTTCAATATCTATTGTAACATCATGAACATCTATACATTTTTTATTTTCAAGCTCAAGCTTTTGCTTACCATGATCTAATACAGCCTTTGAAATTAAAATATTATCAGCAAATTGACGCTTATTATAATTATTTAATATTTTGCATTTTTCAATTTCTAATGTATTAGATACGTTGATGTTTTTCTTGTTATTTTCATAACGTTCAGTTTCATATTGATATGTTAAATCTCTAAGCCTTGTATTAAGATCAATTTCTGTTTGTAGCTTAATGATTTCGGTATTTAATCCTTCAATATTTTTTTGAAGGTTAGTTTCAGCTATATCTGATTCCTTTTCAATATTTTTAAGCCTAATACGGCTTTCACATTTAGCATTATTAGCCTTTTGTGTATATTTGATATTGGCTGCCTTAATGGCCAAATTCATTTCATTTTCATAAATGCTATTTAGCTCTTGGTAATATTTATTATCAGTTTGTTCTTTATTGTTTATGATTTTAATATTATGGTTTTTATTAAGCTCTAGAATTGTTTTATTATATCTAATATCTTCAGCTTTTATTTGATAATCACATTCAATATTATTTAAATTTTTTTCGCTTAATTTACGATATTCTTGTTTTCTTAAATAGTAGTATTTGTTTTTAATTTTTAATCTTTTCTTTAAAAGCTTTTCATCCTGAGGCTCATTATATAAATCCTCTAATAATTTATTTTGCTTTAATGTTTCCTTTAAATCATTATAATAATATTCTCTTTTAGCATCATTAATAGTTGAATCAAAATCCTTTTTACAATTATTTGAAAATTCGTCTTGCTCAGAAATTGAAATAACGAATTCCTTTTGAAGCCTTTGACCTAGTGTTTGATATTCCTGGTGCTTTTCTTCTTTAGCAGAAGTAGAATTATTTAAATTATTAGAATATGCATCTCTTGCCTTAACGATTGCTTCATTTCTTTCATCAATTAAAACTTTAATTTCTTGGTTTAAGGCAACGGATTCCTTTCTGTTTTTTTCTTTTGTTTCAAAATTAACGCTTTTTAGGTTGTTTAAATATTTTTCTAATAGATTATTATATTCATTAATTCTTGATTGTAGATGCTCATTAATTTTATTAGTTTCAAAATCTAATTTCTTTATTTTTTCATTATATTCTTCTAATAATTCATCAAATTCATCCTCATAATTTTCATTGAAATCTCTAATGTTTAAATCATAAGAATCCTGAGCTGCCTCAATTTGATAATTATATTTTTTTACATTTTCTTCATATTCATCAGCATATATTTCTGATTTTTGATTAGAAGACGTAATGAAAAAATTAACATCTAAATCTAGATTGTTAATTGTATTTTTATATTCATCCTTAGCTTCTTTAGTTAGCTTTTTTAATTCTTCATTTTTAATTGAATATTTTGATTTGATAATATCTAACGCAACATTAAGCTTAGTGTTAATATCTAATGATTGTAGTTTATTAGTTTCAAGCTTTTGTTTTGTTTGCTTATCAAAAATATGTCTATATTTTTTTAAATCAGAGGTGTATTCAGAAGAAATGTTGTTAAAATGTAAAATCATTTTTTTAAATTCTTTTAACAAATTCATTGTCAAAGGGTCTTTATCATCTAAGTTTTCGTATTGATTAATGAATGAATTTAATTCATCAATGAAATCTTTAACTTGTGGTGAAAAATCTGACATAAAAACACCTCCTTGCCTCAAACATAATTATATTATATAATTATTTTAAATATTAGTAAAGTTAAGAGAGGACTTTTAAAATGAAATTTATAAGCTGGAATGTTAATGGAATTAGAGCTTGTTTAAATAAGGGTTTTATGGATTTTTTTAAGGAAGCTGATGCTGATTTTTTCTCAATCCAAGAAACTAAAATGCAAGAAGGACAAGCTGATTTAGCAATAGAAGGTTACGATTATTATATGAATAGTGCCATAAAAAAAGGATATAGTGGCACATTAATTTATACAAAGCATAAACCATTAAATGTTATTTATGGAATTGATGGAGATTTATATAATGATGAAGGAAGAATTATCACATTAGAATATGAAAAATTCTATTTAGTAAATGTTTATGTTCCTAATTCTCAAGAGGAATTAAAAAGATTAGATTATCGTATGGAATTTGAGGATAATTTTAGAAAATATTTAAATTCATTAAAAGAAAAAAAGAGTGTAATTTTATGTGGTGATTTAAATGTTGCCCATGAAAGAATTGATATTAAAAACCCAGATACTAATGCTAGAAATGCTGGTTTTACAATTGAAGAAAGAAATAAATTTAGTGATTTATTAAATACTGGTTTTATTGATTCATTTAGATTTAAATATCCTGATACTATAACTTATTCGTGGTGGAGCTATCGCTTTAGTGCAAGAGCTAAAAATGCTGGATGGAGAATTGATTATTTTGTTTTATCAGATGATTTAAAAAATAAAGAATTTGATTCTAAAATTTTAACAAATATTATGGGTTCTGATCACTGTCCTGTAGAATTAGATATTAATTTATAATTGTAAGTTTATATTTATCGTGTTAAAATAAAATTACAAGAAGCATACGGTTTAAAATGGAGGAAATGGCTTATGAAGGTAGTATATGCAAGCCGAACAGGCAATGTTGAAAAATTTGTAAATAAGTTAGGTATTACAGATTTATTAAAAATTGAAACAGGTGATGAAGAGGTAGAAGACGAATTTGTATTGTTTACATACAACGATGGTGAGGGAGATATACCTGAGGTTGTAAAGAAGTTTTTAGACAATAACGCATTCTTATGCGTTGGTGCTTTTACATCTGGAAATGCCTTAAATCATCCATACACTTATAATCAAGCTGCTGAAAAGATTAAAGAACTTTATGATGTTGAAATATTAGGTAGATTTGATTCTGATGGTGATGAAGATGATGTTGATGATGCGTTAAACGCATTAGGTTTATAATTATTAATATTTTAAATAAATTAACGGCTATTTAAATAGCCGTTTATTTTTGTTTAAAAAAGCCTTCTATTGTGTTACAATAGAAATGGTGGCGATTTTTATGTATGGTTATATTAAAGGAGTTATAACTAAAATTACTCCAAAATATATAATAATTGAAAACAATGGTATTGGTTATTTATTAATTGTAAGTAACCCATACAATTTTAAATTAAACAATGAATATAAGCTATTTACACATCAATATGTTAGAGAAGATATTTTAGATTTATATGGTTTTAGTTCTGAAGAGGAAAAGGAATTATTCTTAAAATTAATTTCTGTTTCAGGAATTGGTCCTAAAACAGCTTTATCTATTTTAGCTTCATCTAGTGTTAATAATGTTATTAAGGCAATTGAGGAAAGAAATGCAGCCTATTTAAAAAAATTCCCAGGAATTGGGGCAAAGGCAAGCCAGCAAATTATTTTAGATTTACAAGGAAAGCTTTCATTTGATGATTTAAATACAGTTGTTCCTTCATCTAAAATGCAGGATGTTGAGGATGCATTAATTGCTTTAGGATATAACAAAAAGGAATTACAAAAGGTTTTAGCAAAGCTTGATTCATCAAAGGATGAAGGTGAGCTTGTTAAGGAAGCTTTAAAATTATTAGTCAAGTAGGTGAATTTGGTGGAAGAAAGAATTGTCAATCCAGAAGAATTGATAACAGATGATGATGGCTTAAGCCTAAGACCATCTAAGTTAACTGAATATGTTGGTCAAGATGAAGCCAAGGAAATGCTTGATGTTTATATTAAAGCAGCTTTAAAAAGGAATGAAGCCTTAGACCATGTTTTACTTTATGGTCCTCCAGGATTAGGTAAAACAACTTTAGCTAATATTATTGCGAATGAATTAGGCGTAAATATAAAGGTTATTTCAGGTCCTTCAATTGAAAAAAGCGGTGATTTAGCTGCTGTTTTATCAACATTAAATGAAGGCGATGTATTGTTTATTGATGAAATTCATAGATTACCTCGTTATGTTGAAGAGGTATTATATAGTGCTATGGAAGATTATGTTATTGATATTGTTGTGGGAAAGGATTCTCAAACAAGAAGCATAAGAATTGATCTTCCTCCTTTTACTCTCGTTGGTGCAACAACTAGATTTGGTGATTTATCTGCACCATTAAGAGACCGTTTTGGTGTTGTTTTAAGACTTGATTATTATAAGGTAAGTGAGCTTCAATTTATTATTGAAAGAACTGCGAAGGTTTATGAAACTCAAATTGATAAGGAAGCAGCCTTAAATTTAGCTATTAGATCAAGAGGTACACCAAGAATCGCTAATAGATTATTTAGACGTGTAAGAGATTTTGCAGATATTAGAAATGATGGTGTTATTTCACTTGATATTTGTAATACTGCACTTAAAAAATTAGGAATAGATGATGATGGATTAGATTATACTGATTATCGTTATTTAAAGGCTATTGTTGAAACATTTAAGGGTGGTCCTGTAGGTGTTGAATCAATATCAGCCACTATTTCTGAAGAAGTGTCTACTATTGAAGATGTTTATGAGCCTTATTTATTACAAGAAGGGTATATAAAGAGAAGCTCAAGAGGAAGAATTGCCACTGAAAAGGCCTATAAAAAATTAGGCATAAAATATTTTAAGGGGTTATTTGAATAATGATTTTAACAAGTGATTATGATTATAATTTACCAGAGGAACTTATAGCTCAAACTCCACTTAAAAATAGAAGTGAATCTAGATTAATGGTTTTAAATAGAGAAAAACAAACATATGAGCATAAGCATTTTTCTGATATTTTAGATTATTTAACTGAAAATGATGTTTTAGTTTTAAATGATACAAAGGTTATTCCTGCAAGATTAATTGGTCATAAGGAAGATACAAATGCGGTTATTGAAATTTTACTTTTAAAGGACTTAGGGGATAATGTTTGGCAAACACTAGCCCGTCCTCAAAAAAGAGTAAAGATTGGCTCTATAATTTCATTTGGTGATGGTCTTTTAAAGGCTGAATGTATTTCTAAAGAGGATATGGGTATTTGTAAATTTAAATTAATTTATGATGGTATTTTAGTAGAAATATTAGATAAATTAGGAGAAATGCCTTTACCTCCTTATATTCATGAAAAGCTAGAAGATAAGGATAGATATCAAACAGTTTATGCTAAGCATCCCGGAAGTGCTGCTGCACCTACTGCTGGCTTACATTTCACACCTGAATTATTAGAAAAAATTAAAGCTAAGGGTGTTGAATTAATTTATGTTACCTTACATGTAGGCTTAGGTACTTTTAGACCTGTTGATGAAGAGGATTTAACTCATCATGTTATGCATGAGGAATATTATGAAATCTCTAAAGAAGCAGCAGATGCTTTAAATAGAGCTAAAAAAGCAGGAAAAAGAATTGTTTCTGTCGGTACAACATCAACAAGAACATTAGAATCTGCATATGACAATGGATTTAAGGAATGCTGTGCTAATACAAGTATTTTTATTTATCCAGGATATAAATTTAAGGCAGTTGATGCTTTAATAACTAATTTCCATCTACCAAAATCAACTTTAATTATGCTTGTTTCAGCTTTAGCTGGAAGAGAATTTATATTAAAGGCTTATGAAGAAGCTGTTAAGGAAAGATATAGATTCTTCTCATTTGGTGATGCAATGTTTATAGAATAGAGGTTAAGAAAATGAATTTTAAAGATTATAATGAATATTTAAATGAAAACAATCCAAAGGTTTTAATTGATATGGGAAAATTAGGTCAAATGGAATTAGAATTATTTCCAGAAGTAGCACCTATTACAGTTAAGAACTTTTTAAATTTAGTTGATCATAATTTCTATGATGGAATTATTTTCCATAGAGTAATTAAAGGATTTATGATTCAAGGTGGAGACCCAGATGGAATTGGTACTGGTGGATCTAAGGATAAGATTAAGGGTGAATTTGAATCAAATGGTGTTAAAAATGATTTAGCACACTTAAGAGGTGTTATTTCTATGGCAAGAACTATGGCTCCAAATTCAGCATCATCACAATTTTTCATTATGCATCAAGATGCTCCACATCTAGATGGTAATTATGCAGCATTTGGTGTAGTTACAAAAGGAATTGAAGTTGTAGATAAAATCGCAGAATCAAGAACAGATTATTATGATAAGCCTTTAGAGGATGTTGTTATTAAAACAATAAAGAGGATTTAATATGGATGCAGTTTGGTATGAATTAAAGCATGTTTGTAAGCAAACAGGCGCAAGATATGGTATCCTTCATACTCCTCATGGTGACTTTGAAACTCCAATTTTTATGCCTGTAGGTACTAAGGCAAATGTTAAAACATTAATTCCTTCTGAAATTGAAGAGGTTTCAGATGGATTAATTTTAGGTAATACTTACCATTTATGGCTACAACCTGGTGATGAGGTCGTAAAGGAATTTGGTGGTATTAGAGGGTTTATGAAGTGGGATCATGCTTTATTAACTGATAGTGGCGGATTCCAAGTGTTTTCATTATCTAAAATTAGAAAAATAACTGAAGAGGGTGTAGAATTCCGTCATCATAAAAGTGGTGAAAAACTATTCTTATCTCCAGAAAAATCTATCGCAATTCAAAATAATTTAGGTGCTGATATCATTATGAGCTTTGATGAATGTCCTCCTTTTGATTCAACAGAAGAATATATGAGAAATTCTGTTGATAGAACAATTAGATGGGCAAAAAGAGGTAAGGAGGCTCATAAATATCCTGAAAAGCAAGCCTTATTTGGAATTGTTCAAGGTGGAGGCAATAAAGAAATTAGAAAGCATTGCTTAGAAGAACTTGAAAAGATTGGATTTCCTGGCTATTCAATTGGTGGATTATCAGTTGGTGAATCTAAAGAAGAAATGTATGAAATGCTTGAATATTTAAAAACTATTATGCCAGTAAATAAGCCAAGATATTTAATGGGTGTTGGTTCACCTGATGATTTAATTGTTGGTTCTATGAATGGAATTGATATGTTTGATTGTGTATTACCTACAAGAAATGCACGTCATGGTACAGCATTTACATCAGAAGGTAAAATTCAAGTTAAAAATCAAAATTTAAAGCTAAGCCATGAACCTTTAGATAAGAATTGTGATTGTTTTGTTTGCAAGAATTATGAAAGAGGCTATTTAAATCATTTAGTTAAGGCTGATGAGATTTTAGGTATGAGATTATTATCTTACCATAACCTATATTTTTTAAAGAATTTGATGCATCAAATTAGAAAAGCAATTCAAGAAGATCGTCTTTTAGACTTCAAAAATGAATTTTTTAAGAAATTTGGCTATAATAAATAATATATATTATTTAATTTAGTTGTAAATTTTTTAAAAAAAACTTATAATCTAAATAAGAGATAAGGGGATTATTTATTATGATGGCAGAAAATAAACTAAATTTAACTAGTGTTTTACTGGTTGTAATATCTTTTGTAGTATTTGTTTGCTTATTGCTATTAGTTATATTTTTGATAACTAAAAAGAAAAAAGGTAAAAAAGAACCAAAAATTGATGATGTATTTATGGATTTCATTATTTTAAATTATGGTGGAATTGAAAATATAACAAATGTTGAGGTTGAAAATTCTAGACTTAAAATAACAGTTGATGATTTAGATAAGGTTAATCTTGATAATCTAAAAACTCAAGCTGAATCTGGTATTTTTGTTACAGGTAATACTATAAAGACATTATATAGTTTAAGTTCTTTAAAAATCCAAAAAGCTTTAGAAGGAAGGTTAAAACAAAATGGTTAAAAAACTTTTTAAAATTACAAGCGAATCAGGTTTGCATGCAAGACCTGCAACAATTTTAGTAAATGTTGCTGTTAATTATAAATCTGAAATAAGATTAAATGCCTTAAAGAAAACAATTGATTTCAAATCAATCATGGGTGTAATGTCTTTAGGTGTATATAGTGGTACAACTATTGAGGTTATTGCTGATGGTGAGGATGAAAACGAAGCTATCGAAGGCATTAAAGAAAAAATATTGGAATTAAAGTTGGGTAAGGAAATATAATTGCTTAGAAGATAAATTGCAATAATGTAATTTATCTTTTATGTTTTTAAAGGAGTAAATATCATGGAATTAAATTTAGAAAAAATAGTAAATGATTATAAGGAAGAAGCATTTGATTTATTAAAAAGATTAGTTGCCTGTGAATCAGTTTTAGATGAATATAGACCAGATTCAAAAACACCTTTTGGTGTTGAATGCAAAAAGGCATTAGATACATTACTTCTTCAAGCCGAAAAGGATGGATTTAAAACCTTAAATGTAGATAATTATGCTGGTCATATTTCTTATGGTAGTGGTAAAGAGGTTTTAGGTGTTTTAGCCCATTTAGACGTTGTTCCTGTTAAAAAGGAAGAATGGGATACTTATCCATTTGAATTAGTTTTTAAGGGCGATAAAATGTTTGGAAGAGGCTCTTTAGATGATAAAGGACCACTTGTTGCATCATATATTGCAATGAAAGCTTTAAAGGATTTAGGATTTAAGCCTAATAAAGAAATTAGACTTATTGCAGGTTGTGATGAGGAATCAGGTTCTAGATGCTTAGAGCATTATTTTAAATATGAAAAGAAGCCTGACATTGGCTTTTCTCCTGATGCTGAATTCCCATTAATTTATGGTGAAAAGGCAATGACAAGCTATGATATCTTAGGTGATGTTAAAGATGATATTATTTTAGAATTTATCTGTGGAGATAGATATAATATTGTTCCTTCAAAGGCAATGATGAAATTAAAAATTGATTTAAAAAATGAATTCATTAATTTCTTAAAGGAAAATAATTATCAAGGTGAAATTAAAGATGGCTATTATATTACTTATGGTAGAGCAAGCCATGGTGCTTTCCCTATGCATGGATTAAATGCTGCCTATATTATGTTTGAATTTTTATATAAGAATTCAGATTCTAAATTAGCTAAGTTTATGAATGAATATTATTTAGGTGATGTTTATGGTAAAAAGCTTGGTTATGATATGTATGATGAGGAAATGAAGGAATTAACATCTAATTTAGCGATTGTTATGATTAATAATAATCAATTAAGAATTGGAGTTAACTGTAGAGTTCCTTTAAATGAAGGCTTTAAATTAATTAGAAGCTCTTTAGATAAGGCTCGTAACAAATATGGCTATAGCTATAAGGTTTTATATGAAAATCCACGTCATTATGTTCCTAAGGATTCATTCTTAGTAAAAACTTTAATGAATGCATATAAAGAAATTACAAAAGATGAAAGTGAACCTATTACAATTGGTGGTGGTACATATGCAAGAGAGATGGAATGTGCTGTTGCCTTTGGACCATTAATGCCAGGAAGAGAGGATGTATGTCATATTGCTAATGAATACATGTATGTTGAAGATTTCTTAAATGCAATCAAGGTATATGTAAAAGCAATTTATGATTTAACAAAATAATGAGATTAAGAAAAGTAAAAGATGCAGATTTAAAATTAGAAGAAAATACTAAATACTTTATTGCTAACCCGAATGAATTTAAGGGTAAATGGAATAAGGTATTTAACAATGATAATCCTATTCATATTGAGGTTGGATGTGGCAAGGGTAAATTTATTTTAGAATTAGCTAAAAGAAATCCTGATATTAATTATATTGCCATTGAAAAATATGATTCAGTTTTATTAAGAGTTTCTGAAAAATTATTAGAAGATGAATATGAATATAATAATTTAAAGATAACTATATTAGATGCTAAAGAAATTAGTGAATTTTTTGGTGAAGAAGAGGTTTCAAGAATTTATTTAAATTTCTCTGATCCATGGCCAAAGAATCATCATGCAAAAAGAAGATTAACTTCTAAAATATTTTTAGATCAATATAGAACTATTTTAACTAAAGATGGTGAAATTCATCAAAAAACTGATAATAGAGGATTATTTGAATACTCATTAGAATCATTTAATGAAAATGGATGGAAGCTATCTAATATTAGCTTAGATTTACATAAGGATTTAGAAAAATATCCTTTTAATATTACTACTGAATTTGAAGAAAAATGGTCACCTAATGGACCAATTTATCGTTTAGAAGCTAGGAAGTGATTTTATGTTTGCCCTTATTGGTGGAAAAGCAAATAAAGAAATAGTAACTAATAAAATAGAAAAAGAATTAGTTAAGCTTACCAATAAGGATAAACCAATAATTCTTTATTGTCCTTTTGCTTCAAAAAATATAGAAAAAAGTAATTTGAAATTTAAAGGATTGATTGAAGATATAAATGCTGATATAATTTATTTATCTTTTGAAAACATCAATCAATTTGAAGAATTATTAATTAAATCAGATATTTTATACATAGGTGGTGGAGTATCTGATGATTTAGTTTCCATATTCAAAGAATATGGTCTAGATAAAATATTAAAAAAGCATATAGATGATGATAAAATTTTTGCGGGTTCATCTGCTGGTGCTATGCTATTTACTAAGGCTAGTATGGGTGATAAATATATGTTTTCAGATAATTTCCATAATTATAATTACAAAATGGTTGATTGTCTTGGATTATTAAATATAACTATATGCCCACATTATCAAAATGAAGATTTAATATTTTATAATGATGTATTAAAAAAATACAACATAGATGCCTTTGGAATAGAAGAGGATACATGTGTTGTTATTGATAAAGAAAGTTTTTTTGTTATTAAAGAGGAAGGTAGGGCTTCATGTTATTATTTTTCAAAGGATAATAATTATATTATGACGCCCTTATATGAAGGTGTTAAATATGAAAAGGATAGTGGCTTTAGGACCTAAAGGAACCTATTGTGATGTTGCTTTAGATAAGTATTTAAAAAAAATAAATAAAAATTTAGAAATTGCATATTATCCTTCTATATTTAGAGTATCAGATTTTATGGATGATGATACTTTAGCGGTTATTCCTTTTGAAAACACCTTAGATGGTTTTGTTATTGAAGGAATGGATCAAATTATATTAAATGGATATCATATCATATCTCAGGTAAAGCTTGATATTGATTTTGCTTTTGTTTCATATTCAAAGGATATTAAGAATGTAAAAAAGATATATGATTCATTTAAAGCATTAGGTCAATGCACAAAATTTATTAGTGATTATAACTTTCAAACAATTAAATGCGATTCAAATATTGAAGCTTTAAATAGCTTAAATAGGTGGGATGAAAGTTATGGTGCTATTATTCCTATGCATTCTTTAGATTTAGATAATTTAAATTATGAATTAAAAATACCTCATGTTGCTGATAGTAAAACTAATGAAACAAGATTTTTCATTGTATCTAAAAAGAAAATATTAGAAGAATTAGATAATGAATTAGAAGCGTCAATAGTTATTACTGCTAAAAATGATAGGCCAGGTATTTTATTTGATATTTTAAAATCTTTCCACGATTTAAATATTAATTTAAAATCAATTATGTCTAGACCTATGAAAACTGAAATGGGACAATATAGGTTTTATTTTGAATGTAGTTTATTTAAAAATGATATTGAGCTTTTAGATATGCTTGCTGATATGTTTAAAAATAGTCAGGATTTTATACTGCAAATTCTTGGCGTTTATAATAAATTGTAGGTGATTTTATGAGAGCAGTAGATATTATTATCAAAAAAAGAAATGGAGAAATCCTTTCTAAAGATGAAATAGCTTTTATGGTAAATGGCTATACAAAAGGTGAAGTTGAAGATTATCAAATGTCAGCCTTTGCAATGGCAGTTTATTTTAGGGGAATGACTGACCTTGAAACAACATATTTAACAGAAGCTATGCTTAAAACAGGTGATGAGCTTGATTTAAGCGCAATTAAGGGTGTTAAGGTAGATAAACACTCAACAGGTGGTGTTGGCGATAAAACAACACTTGTAGTTGGCCCTATCGTTGCATCTTTAGGCGTTAAATTCGCTAAGATGAGTGGAAGAGGATTAGGACATACTGGTGGTACATTAGATAAGCTTGAATCTATACCAGGATTTAAAATCCAAATTGCAAATGAAGATTTCATTAAACAAGTAAATGAAATTAATATGGCTGTTGTTGGCCAAAGCGCTAATTTAGCATTAGCTGATAAAAAATTATATTCATTAAGAGATGTTACAGGAACTGTTGATTCAATTCCTTTAATTGCATCATCTATTATGTCTAAGAAACTAGCATCAGGTGCTGATGTAATTTCTTTAGATGTTAAGGTTGGTTCTGGAGCCTTTATGAAGGATATAGAATCAGCTACAAAATTAGCCGAGCTAATGGTTCAAATTGGTAAGAACTGTGGTAGAAGCATGACTGCAATTTTAACTAATATGGATGAGCCTTTAGGATATGCTGTAGGTAATTCACTAGAGGTTATTGAAGCTATTAATACATTAAAAGGGAATGGTCCTAAGGATTTTACTGATTTATGTAATATTTTCTCAGCTCATTTATTAATTGATGCAAAGCTTGCAAAAACTGAAGAGGAAGCTTTAGAAATGGTAAATGAGGCAGTAAGAAGTGGTAAAGCCTTAGAAACATTTAAAAAATTTGTAAAGGCTCAAGGTGGAAATCCTAATGTTGTAGATGATTATTCTTTATTTGAACAAGCTAAATATCAATTTGAAGTAAAAGCATTAAGGGATGGTTATGTTTCTAAAATTGATGCTTTAACAGTTGGTAATGCTTCATGCTTATTAGGCGCAGGAAGAGAAAAATTATCTGATTCAGTTGATCATGCTGTAGGTATCGTACTTTCTAAGAAGGTTGGAGATAAGGTATCTAAGGGTGATGTTTTAGCAACAATTTATGCAAATAAAAATGATGTAAAAACTGAAACTGAAATGCTAAATAAAGCATTTATCATTGAAAATGAATCAAAAGAAATGAAGCTAATTTTAAAAATAGTAAAATAAAATTTTAAATTTTAATTTATACTTGTAAAACTAAAATAAATTAAGTATAATATTTTAGTAAGATTTGTTATAGGAGGTGTCTTTATGGGTAAGTATGTAATTGACATATTCATTTTTATCGTATCAATTTTATTAATTATAATAGTAATGTTACAAAGTTCAAAGGATGATATCAATGATGCCTTCAATGGTAGCAAATCAGATTTATTCAAGGAACAAAAGGTACATGGTGTTGAATTATTTATGCAAAGAGCTACAATGATTATTGCCATTGTGTTTGTTGCATTAGTTATAACATCAGTTGCTATTCATACTAGATAATTAGTTAATTAATGAGATTTGATATTTTCAAATCTCATTTTTTTCATTTCTAATGTGTTATAATAAAGATGTAAAGGAGGCTTATTTATGGATTATAAAAAAGAAATATATGATGCAATATTACATGGTGTAGTTAAATTTAATAATTTAAAGAAGGCCTTCGGAATTAAAAGAGATGTGCTTGATTCATATTTAAATGATTTAATTAAGGATGAATCAATTATATATGATAGAACATATGATTCATATTTTGCTTTAAGAGAAGCTACAATAAACGTTAATCCTAAAGGCTTTGGCTTTGCAAGAGTTGATGGAGAAGAAAAGGATTATTATATCTATCCTGAAAACTTATTAGGTGCCTTTGATGGTGATAGAGCCTTAGTATATCCTTATGAGCAAGGAATAAGATTAATTAACGCAAAGGTTTATAAAATAATTAAGCGTGAACATACCTTTGTTATAGGTAAATTATTTAAAAAGACTAATAAGAAAACTGGTATAAATAGATATTATATTGAATCTAGAATGCTATCTTTTCCTGTTTCAGTAAATGTAGCTTATGCTGATTTAGGTCCTGGTAAAGATGGAAACATTGTTTATGCTGATGTTTTTTATCATAAAAACGAAATAACAGGAAGAATTACAAGAGTTTTAGGCTATCCTGATGACCCAGGTATTGAAATTGAAACAATTGCCTTAGAATATGGATTTAAGGTAGAATTTTCGGCTGAAACTGAAAAGGAATTAGAACAAATTCCTGATGAGGTAAAAGAATCTGAACTAAAAAATCGTAAGGATTTTACTGATTTAAATGTAATAACTATTGATGGTGATGATTCAAAGGATTTTGATGATGCAGTTTATCTAGAAAAAATAAATGATAATTATAAGCTATATGTATTTATAGCCGATGTTTCGTATTATGTTAAAGAAGGCTCTCCATTAGATAAGGATGCTTATAAAAGAGGCACATCAGTATATTTAGCTGATAGAGTTATTCCTATGATTCCAAGAAAGTTATCTAATGGAATATGTTCTTTAAATGAAAATGTTAATAGATTAGTTTTAGCATGCATTATGGAAATTGATTATAAGGGTAATTTAATTAATTATGATATATGTGAAGGTGTAATAAAATCACATCATAGAATGACTTATAATAATGTCAATAAAATATTAAATAATGATCCTTTAATGGTTGAAAAATATAATGATATAAAAGATATGCTATCATTGATGCAGGAATTATCTCATATCATTAGAGCAAGAAGATATAAAAAGGGTGGAATTGAATTTGAGGTTAATGAATATAAATATACCTTAAATGAGGATGGCTCACCTAAAACTATTGAATTAAGAACAAGAGATGAAGCAGAAAAGCTAATTGAAGATTTCATGCTAGAAGCTAATGAAACAATTGCTTATCATATGAATATATCTAATTTACCTTGTGAATATAGAATTCATGAAAAGCCTGATCAAGAAAAGCTACAGGATGTATTTGATATTATTAGAAATATGGGAGTGAATCTTCCTAAAACTAAAAATGATATTCATCCTAAGCAGGTTCAGGATGCTTTAGAAAAAATAAGTGATACAGCTTATAAGCCTGTTTTAAATAATATGCTGCTTCGTAGTATGATGAAGGCTAAATATAATGAAAAATGCTTAGGACATTATGGTTTAGCTATGAATTATTATTGCCATTTTACATCTCCTATTAGAAGATATCCTGATTTAATGGTCCATAGAATTATTAAAAAATTATTAATTAATCCTAAAAATTTTGATGCTGATTTAACTCATTTTGAACAAATATTACCAGAGGTTTGTCTTAATAATTCAGCAAGTGAAAGAAAATCTATTGAATGTGAAAGAGCAGTAGATGATATGCTTTCAGCTTGGTTTATAGAATTACAACCAAAGGATAGCGTGTTTGAAGGTATGATTACATCTATTACTAATTTTGGAATGTTTGTAACCTTAGAAAATGGAATTGAAGGCTTAATTCAATTTGCAAATATGAATGGCTATTTTGATAAATCAAGTGATGGATTAGAAGCAATATCTTATAATAAAACCTATAAATTAGGTCAAAAGGTAAAAGTTAGAATTTTAGATGCTTCAAAAGAAACAAGAAAAATTGACTTCTCATTAGAAGAAGACTATCATAATGATGAGGTTTAAAAATGAAAATTGTATGTCAAAATAAAAAAGCATCATTTGAATATTATATCCTAGATACATATGAGGCAGGAATAAAACTTACTGGAACAGAAATAAAATCTGTAAGAGAAGGTAAATGCAATATTAATGATGCCTATGTTATTATAAGAAATAATAAACCATATATTTTAAATATGCATATATCAAAATATGATATGGGAAATATATTTAATCATGAGGAAACTCGTTCAAGAGAATTATTGCTTCATAAGCATGAAATCTTAAAGCTTGCTCAAAAGATTAAATTAGAAGGCTTAACCTTAGTAGCAACAAAAGCTTATTTTCAAGGCTCATTATTAAAAATAGAAGTAGCCTTAGGAAAAGGTAAGAAACTTCAAGATAAGCGTGAAACAATTAAGGCTAGAGAAGATAAAAGAAACATAGCCAAAAATTTAAAAAAATCATATAAATATTAAAAAAATTGTGCTAAAATATTAGCACAATTAAATATGGGCCTGTTTATGGATTCGCTGGGATTTATGAAGGCTTGTAAGCATGTGGGAGTAGTCTCCCTTAAAAACGTCGAGGTTTAAATAACCGCAGAAAATAATGATTATGCATTCTTAGCTGGTAGAAATACTCAAGCTAACTATGCTTTCTGCTAATCTATAATATTATAGCAGGCTCTACTTTAAATTTTCCTATGATTTAAAGATTCGAGTTTTAACTTTTAATAGGATATAATAA
>JAFXUP010000184.1 GCA_017524905.1 Acholeplasmatales bacterium
AAATGTAATAATAGGTGATTATGAATATGCTTGGCATAGTTTGAATCTAGTATTTAATTCTGATATAATTCCTCCAATTTGGAATACTGTTTGTATATCATATTATGATTACAAAAAAAGATTATTTGTTAAGATATACATCAAGTGCAAAAAGGATGAATTTGATACTATAATGTCTTTAAGAAATTTTAATCGTTAAATAATTGATATTATATAATAAATCCGTTTATAATATAATCCAATCCTAATCTTGATATGGATCTTTATCCATAAATAAAAGACCTCCTTAATATAATGATTTCTCGATAATCTCATTATAGCAAAGAGGTCTTTTTTATAATGGTAAAAATACTACAGTTAGTTTAAATATCTAATCTTCCTTATTTGTATTTCTTTACTTTAATTACCCAAGAACCATTTTTATCTGATTCCTTTTCTTCTAACAAATTATTATCTTTTAGTTCTCGTATTGCTCTATTAACTGTAGTTTCAGATTTACTTATTGCCTCAGCCATTTTTATACGAGTGATTTTAGGGTCTTTCAAGATAAGTTCAATTATTTTGGTTGCATTATCACTTAGTTTTACCTTGTCATTTACCTTGTCATTTACCTTGTCGTTTACCTTGTCACTATAGTCTTTATTTTTTAAAGTAGCATAAATCATAGATTCTTTTTCTTTGTATATAGGTTCAGGCAATCCGGATGATGCCATTTCATTATACATTCTATCTACACCTTCTCCAAACTCTTGAACAAAATCATAAACTTTTAAAAATTCCATAATCTTAGGATTACGTGAGAAGTGATTATTTCTTAAATTAGTATCCTTTACTGTACCAGCAAATATACCTGGAGATTCAACAGTAACATGATCATCAAACATCTTAATTTGAATATCTGTACCCTTAATACCATAGTCTCTATGGCCTATAGCATTAACAATAATTTCTTTCCAACAAAATTCAGGATATTCAGGTACAGTTTTAAATAAACCATCTTCACCTAAAAATGTATGTTCCTTAATTTGAGTTTTAAAATAATTGATACTATCATTTACCATATCAAGTATTTTACCATTAAAAATCTCATCCTTAATAACATTCATCTCTCTACCTGGAATTGCTTCAGTACCATCAAATTTAACAAATCTGACTCTAGCTCTTGGAAAGAATCTTTGCGGATTTTTACCAAAAAGAAGAATGCAAGCACTACTAATAGTTTCTTTATCTTTAAAATTAAAAATGAAATCATTATTTTCTTTTAAATAATCTAATGCAGATTTATGATATCCAATTTTCTTAATGTATTCATTAACAAAATTAAAATCTATATCATCTAATGTAGCATCGACAATAGGTGCATCCTCATAATATCTTTCGCCCTTTGCGTAAGTTAATTGTAATCTATCATTAAAATCTAATTTCTTAGATTTATCACCAATTCTAATAAATGCCTCATCAGCAGAATTAGTTACTACATTTTTACTATTTTGATGAACTCTCATAACTAAAACATGATTTTGGTTGCCTTTGCTATCTAAATGATCTATGAATTCTGTCTCAACAATCACAGATGGAATGCATAGATTAACTGGTGCAAGAAGGAGCTCATTTACTTGCTTATCATAATTATCTACTCCAGTAATATCTCCATTATCCTCGATACCAATAGCAATCCATCCACCATCAGCATTAGCAAATGCAATAATGGTTTTAGCTAAATCCTTAGGATCAATTCTAACAGATTTTCTGTCCATAATTTGAACTTCGGTTTTGTCTCTTAGTTCTTCAATTGTGTATGGTAAATACATGAATATCACCTACCTTGTTGCATCCTTTATCATTTCTATAAGTTCTTTATTTAATTTAATATCATAATTTCTTTCTGAGGCTTTTTAGTTTTGATTTTGATTATATACGTTAATTAATATTGAAAATTATTAGATTAATACTCGATTTTCCTTATCTAATTTTCGTTTTTTATATAATTTTGTATGTTGTGTTGTAGACATAGCTTTATTTGAGTGTTAGAATGTAATTAGAAGTAATCAATAAAAAATTTAAGAAGGAAGGTTATAAAAATGATTGAGACAAAGAAGCTAAATGACGCTACTTTAAGGAGAATCACAAGAAGTGATAACACCACAGAAGACGTTCATTTAACTGATGTTCCTAGCAATGTTATATCATCTGGCACACA
>JAFXUP010000185.1 GCA_017524905.1 Acholeplasmatales bacterium
CATATATTCCACCTATGACTCATCCATGGAAGAAAGCATCTTTTGACGCTTTCGTAGCTAAACAAAAACACCGCCTTGAATACGATCAAAGCAGTGCTTATATTAAATAAATTATAGGAACTTTTCAAAAGTCATTGACAGCATTTTTTCTTGACAGACTACACTTTCTTTTATTAGTCTTAAATTTAGGTGAAATAGATTCCTTTAAATAATCTAAATCAGTATTAATTATATTTTGAATTTTCTTTTCTAATTCAAAATATTCTTTTACCTCTTCTTTTTCATAAAGCTTTCTTTTAGATTCGACTAATTTTTCTCTTAATAAATCAAAATCATCCATATGATTTTTATATCTTTTAGCATCCTCATAATTAGCTTCATTAGTTTTAAAGCCTACAATTAATAAAGCATATTTTTTTCTAATAATATCCTTTAATTCTAATAAACGCTTGAATTCAGGTAATTCTATTAAGTTATTAAAATAATTATCAATTAATTCGTACATAATAAAACTCCATTTAAAAAAATATATTCTTATGCTATAATAACAAATGGTGATAAAAATGTATTTAGATAAAGATATAGTAAAAGAAGGTGCTCCTTCTTTAAATGAAAAATGTGAAAGAGTAAGATTACCTTTAAGTAAAAATGACCTAGAGGTTGCTAAAAACTTATTCCAATATTTAATAATTTCTGAAAATGAAGAAATGTGCACTAAATATGGAATTAGACCAGGAGTTGGAATTGCAGCTCCACAGGTTGGTCAAAATATAAGAATGTTTGCGATGAACGCAACAGATTTCTTAGATGAAAAACAAACTAAATATACATTCTTAGTAATTAATCCAGAAATTATCTATAGAAGTCCTGAAATGACTTATCTACCTGGTGGTGAAGGCTGTCTTTCTGTTACAAGACCAACAGAAGGTTTAGTTACACCAAGAAATTTAAAGATTATTGCTAAATGTAGCTTGCTTGATATGGGTACTTTAAAAATCAAAACAGTTAAATTAACATTATTTGGTTACCCAGCAATTGTATTCCAGCATGAATATGATCATCTAGACGGCATTTTATATACATCAAAGATGTTTAAAATTAAGGATTTAGATGAAAAGATTCAACCATTATATACAATTAATGAAGATAATGAGGAAGAGGATGAGGATTAATCATTCTCTTTTTTTCATCTTAATTTATACATTATAATTGATGCTGCAACACTGACATTTAAAGATTCAGTGTTTTCCATTGGTATATAAATATTTTTATTTAATTTATCAAATACATCCTTACTTATTCCATTGCCTTCATTTCCTAAAATGATGGCAATTTTTTCATTTTTCTTTACTTTATCTAATTCAATTCCATTAATAACACTAGTACCATATACATCAAAATCTTTAATCTTATCTAAAAAAGAAACGATATTAGCATTTATAAAATTCAATTTAAAAATAGCCCCTTGGCTTGATCTTATAACCTTAGGATTATAAATATCACAGCTACCCTCACCTAAAACAATTGTTTTAAAGCCAAAGGCATTAGCACTTCTCATAATAGCCCCTAAATTACCTGGGTCTTGGACTGCATCTAAAATTAATAATTTATTTGTTATTTCAGATTTTTCAATCATTTTACATAACCCTATTTCAGTTACAGTTGTATCAGTTTCAGCTATTTTATCCATTATTTGCTTAGATAAGGCAGTATAGCCTTCCTTTTCTTCAAGGCTAAAAGCCTCAATTAATAAATTAAGCTTTCTAGCTTCTTTAACTAAATGAGGTCCTTCAACAATAAATTTATTTTCTTTTTTTCTTTCCTTAGCCTTTTTAAGCTTTAATAAAGCTTTAACATTAGGGTTATCTAAACTTGTTAGCATCTTTTTTGCTCCTTAAGTGTTTTAATAACTTCTCTTACTTCTAATCCTTCAAAAGTAAAATCTAAATCTGAATCCTTTGAAATAGTAATACTATTTGTATTTTCAACACACCAATCAACCATTTTTTCATAATCAAAGGCTTCCTCATATTTTTCTGCTAAATGCTTTTTAGGAGCAGTTGCAGGAGCCTTTGGTACATAAACTGTACAGCAATCCTCAAATGGCTTTATTGATAAATCATAACAATCAATCTTTTTAGATAATTCAATAATATCAATCTTATCATAAGTACATAAAGGTCTTAAAATAGGATAATTAGTAACTGAATTAATTGTATTAATTGAGCCTAATGTTTGAGATGCAACCTGTCCTACAGATTCACCATTAATTAAGCATAAGCAATCCTTTTTAATAGCTAATTTAGTAGCTATTCTATACATCATTCTTCTCATAATTGTAATATTATAAGATTCAGGTACATTATCAAGTAATGCCATATGTAATTCCTTAAAAGGAACCATATGAACATTTATTTTATTATTAGGAGCATATTTAGCAAGCTTCTTAACTAAATCAACTACCTTTTGAGCTGATTCAATTGAAGTTAAAGGTGTAGATTCAAAATGAATACATTCAATTTCAACACCCTGCTTCATAGCTAAATATCCAGCAACAGGTGAATCAATTCCACCAGAAAGCATTAATAATCCTTTTCCAGCAACACCTACAGGATATCCTCCCATAGCTCTAATATGAGTATTAAATAAATAAGCTCCATCTTCTCTTATTTCAATATTTAATTCAACTTCTGGATTATGAACATCTACAACTAGATTTTGATTATTCTTTAATACATATCCAGAAACTGCCTTAGTAACATCCATAGAATGCATAGGATAATCTTTAAATCTCTTTCTTGTATTAACCTTAAATGTAACCTTAGTTTTAACAACCTCATCCATTAATTCTTTAGATTTGATTTTAATATCCTCTAAATCATTTGAGCACTTTAAAACAAGTGAATAAGATGAAATACCAGAAACTAAATTTAGTCTTTCTATAACCTTATTTACATCTTCATCATTTAGATGAATAAAAATTCTATCAAATAAATAATCTATATCAACATTTAATCCAGCCATTTTTTGACTAAATAATTTATATAACGTTTTTAAAAAAACTTTTTGATTTTTACCTTTTAATGTTAAATCGCCAAAGCGAACTAGTATTTGATTATATATCATAATAAATATCTCCTAAACGAGGCTATTATATCACAAATATATTTAAAAGACCATTATTATAATAATGAAGCATAAATTTAATTGCATAAAATGATAGAATTTTATATAATTATCTTGCCTTAAGGAGGTTTTAAAGTATGACTAATTATAATGAATTACTAATGGTGTTAAAGCCATTAATCGAACAAAATAATCATGAAATAACTATTTTAAGTAATGCATCAGCATTATTAAATGATTATTTAGAAGATATTAATTGGGTAGGATTTTATTTATTAAATAATAATGAATTAATCTTAGGACCATTCCAAGGACATCCAGCATGTACAAACATTCCTTTAAATAAAGGAGTTTGTGGTAAATGTGCAACAGATAAAAAGACTATTTTAGTTAAAAATGTCCATGAATTTCCAACTCATATTGCATGTGATAGAGCATCTAATTCAGAAATATGTGTACCAATCTTTAAAAATAAAAAATTTTATGGATTATTAGATATAGATTCTCCTTCTTTAAATAGATTTGATGAAATTGATCAAGCTAATCTAGAAGAAATTGTAAAAATAATTGAAGATGTATTAAATAATACAAAATAATTATAGATTTCATTTGACTTATATAATAGATTTTGATAAAATATACAAGCGTGGGTAAAAAGCAGCAGCTTATTTACTTTAGTAAATATCTTAAGACATTATAGTTTAATTAGTAACCTTCGCTGCTTTCGGGTGAACATTTAACTTAAGATATTCTAAATTTATTAAGCCGGATATTTTACTCCCAAAATAAAAAAAATATATTTAGGAGGACATTAAAATGTCAAGATTCACAGGTTCAAGTTGGAAAGTATCTCGCCGTCTTGGTTATTCTATCAGCGAAACTGGTAAAGAATTAATTAAGAGAAAAACAGCTCCAGGACAACATGGTGCTAAGAGAGGCAAATTAAAAGAATACGGTCTACAATTACAAGAAAAGCAAAAAGTAAGATTCACTTATGGTGTATCTGAAAAGCAATTCGTTAAAACATTTAACGAAGCATCAAAGATGCCAGGTATGACTGGTGTTAACTTCTTAAAGTTATTAGAAGTTAGATTAGATAACTTAGTTTATCGTTTAGGTTTCGCATCAACTAGAGCTCAAGCTCGTCAATTAGTTAACCATGGCCATATTACTGTAGATGGTAAGAAGGTTGATATTCCTTCTTATAGAGTATCAGTTGGTCAAGTTATCTCTTTAAAGGATGCATCAAAGAATTTAGCTGTAGTTAAGGCAGCATTAGAAGCTAAATTATCTAGACCTGAATACTTATCATTCGATGCTGATAAGGTTTGTGGTTCATTAATTAGAGTTCCTGAAAGAAATGAATTCTTATCAGAAATCAATGAACAATTAATCGTTGAATACTATAACAGATAATCTTTTAAACTGTGATTATTCAAAAAGACTCAAAAGTGATTTTGAGTCTTTTTTCTTCTTCTACTATCATTAATAATATGGTATAATTTTAGCATATAAGGAGCTATTTAAAATGGAAGAGAAACGTCAATTAAAGCTTAATTATAAAAATACTTTTAAAATCGCATTTGCCTTTTTTGGTATTTTAATGTTATGGCAGGTATATAATACCTACTGCCCAATTATTTTAGAAAAAATGCTACAGGAACAAGGCGTTGAAACAACTAATTATTTAGTTGGTATTATAATGGCCTTAGATAATGTAGCTGCAATATTCATAATGCCTATATTTGGTACATTAAGTGATAAAACAAAAACTAAATATGGAAAAAGAATGCCATATATTGTAATAGGTATGCTACTTACAATTATAGTATTCCCATTCATTGCCTTAATGTGCATGTGGAATATATTTGCAGGTGTAATTGTATTTATGATGCTATTCTTAATCATAATGCAATCATATCGTTCTCCTGCAGTTGCCCTAATGCCTGATGTAACACCAAAGCCTTTAAGAAGTACAGCTAATGGCTTAATTAATTTAATAGGATATTTTGGTGGTGTATTCGCAACTATCCTAGGTATGCTTTCAATATTTAAATTAAATGCTGATTCTTCTTTAGCTGAAATTCAAGATAAGGTTATTTGGCCTTTTGCAATTTGTACAGCTATCTTAGTTATAGTTTTAATATTCTTAATTATAACAATTAAGGAAAATAAGATGATTAATGAAACAAAAGATGATGTTGAATATGGTGAATCATTATCAGATACATTAGATAAAATTGATGAGGAAAATAATCTTTTAAGCAAAAAGGATAAAAGAAATTTAATTATTATATTAATATCTATCTTCTTATGGTTTATGTCCTTTAATGCCTTTGAAACATTTGGATCTTTATATTTTAAAAATGTTGTTGGAGATTCAACTATGTATTCAACAATGGCAACAATTCTTTCAGTTGTTTCAATATTAACATTCCTATTATGTTCTTCTTTATCTAATAAAATAGGAAGAAAGATATCAATTATTATTGGTCTTGTACTAATTACTATTGCCTTAGGCTCTATAGCTATAATATCATTAAATTCAAAAATAATATTTGTAAATGATCTAGGCAATGTACTTGTAGGCTGGAAAATATTTTATATAGGAATGAGCGTATTAATTGGTATAGGCTGGGCCTTAATAAATATTAATTCATTCCCAATGGTTGTTGAATATTCAAACACTAAGAATTTAGGTAAATTCACTTCATATTATTATGTATCTTCTATGCTTGCTCAAACTGTAACACCAATTTTAGTTGGTTTAATTATGGATTTCAATTCTAAAGGACAAAGATTATTATTTGTATATTCATCTATAATGATGTTTTTAGCAATTGTAGTATTTATATTCGTTCAAGAAAAAATAAAATTAAAGGATAGAATAGAAAAAAATAAAAACACCAAGCATAAATCTTCTTTAGAAAAGCTTGGCGAAATAGATGATTAAAGGGACTCAAAATGAGTCCCTTATTTTTATTTATTTTCTAATAATGGCTTTAAATATTTACCAGTATAAGATTTTTCAACATTTACTAAATCCTCAGGACGTCCAGCAAAGACTACTTCTCCTCCACCAGTTCCTCCTTCAGGACCCATATCGATAATATAATCTGCCAATTTAATAACATCTAAATTATGCTCAATAATAACTATAGATGCTCCTTGATCAGCAATTCTATTAATTACATTCATTAATCTTTTTATATCATCAGTATGTAAGCCTGTTGTAGGCTCATCTAGAATATATAATGTCTTAGGTGAAATCTTAGAATTTAATTCAGACGCAAGCTTTATTCTTTGAGCTTCACCACCAGATAATGTAGTTGATGATTGGCCTAATTTAATATAGCCTAAACCTACATCATATAATGTTTGAAGCTTTGATTTAATTTTAGGGAAAGCATCAAAAAATTCTAAAGCTGCCTCAACTGTCATATCTAAAACATCAGAAATATTTTTATCCTTGAATTTAATATTTAAAACCTCTGATGTATATCTTTTACCTTTACATACCTCACATGGTACATAAACATCAGGTAAGAATTGCATTGAAATTCTTTTTACACCATCACCCCAGCAGGCTTCACATCTTCCACCTTTTACATTAAATGAGAAAACGCCCTTATCATAGCCTTTTATTTTAGCATCAGTAGTTTGACTAAATAATTCTCTAATATCGTCAAAAACGCCTGTATATGTAGCTGGATTTGAACGTGGTGTTCTTCCGATAGGCTGTTGAGATATATGAATAATTCTATCGATATTTTCTAAGCCTTCAATTGAAGAAATCTTACCTGGAACAATCTTTTTAGTTCCATATATTTTCATATAAGCATTCTTATATAAGCATTCATTTACTAAAGATGATTTACCAGAACCAGATACACCTGTAACAAGTGTAACAACACCTAAAGGGAATTTAACAGTAACATCCTTTAAATTATTTTGAGCTGCCTTCTTAACAGTTATATATTTACCAGTAAGCTTTCTTCTTTTTAAAGGAAGCTCTATTTTCATTCTTCCTGATAAATAATTACCGGTAATACTATTTGTATTCTTAGCAACCTCATCAGGTGTACCTTCAGCCATAACCATACCACCATGAATACCTGCTCCTGGTCCTATATCAACTAACCAGTCAGCTTCTCTCATAGTTTCTTCATCATGCTCAACAACAATTAAGGTATTACCTAAATCTCTCATTTCCTTTAAAGTATTGATTAATTTTTGGTTATCCCTTTGATGAAGACCAATAGATGGTTCATCTAATACATATAAAACACCAGTTAATTGAGAACCAATTTGAGTAGCTAAACGAATACGTTGAGCCTCTCCTCCTGATAATGTATCAGCAGATCTTGCTAAAGTTAAATATTCAAGTCCAACATTGATTAAGAATTTTAATCTATCTCTTACCTCTTTAATAGCTAAATGTCCAATAGCCATTTTTTCTTCAGATAGCTTTAAATTATTAAACCAGTTATAGCAATCACCAATTGACATTTCACAAATATCTGAAATATTTTTATCATCAATGAAAATATTTAAAACAGATGAATTTAATCTTTTACCATTACATTCCTCACAAATATTTTCAACCATGAAATTTTCAATCCAATCTCTAATCCAATCAGAATTAGTTTCAGCATATCTTCTTTGGAATGTATTAACAATTCCTTCAAAAAAATCCTTTTTATCATGATTTCTACCACTTGTTGATTTCATTTTAAAATCAATCATATCAGGAGAACCATATAAAATAATATCCTGTTTTTTCTTTGGAATATCCTTAAAAGGAATAGTCATATCTATATCATAGAATTTACAAGTTTGTCTTAATTCCTCACCAGTTAAATTAGTATCATCCTGATTCTTATAAGGAATAATTGCACCCTTTTCAATTGATTTATCATAATCAATAATTAAATCCTTAGATATAGATAATTTCTTACCTAAGCCATTACAAGAAGGACATGCTCCTAAAGGTGAATTAAAAGAAAATAATCTTGGCTCTAAATTAGCTATAGAATATCCACAATAAGGACATGCATGCATAGTTGAATAGAAATCTTCTTTTTCTCCAATATATGTTACACAATATCCTTCAGATTGCTTAACTGCAGTTTCAACTGCATCAAACACTCTTTGTCTAATATCTGGCTTTATAACTAATCTATCAACAACAATAAAAATATCATGCTTTTTATTTTTATCTAGATTAATTTCAGAATCTAAATCTGTCATTTCACCATCAATTAAAGCTCTAACATAGCCATCCTTTAAGGCTTTAGCTAAAAAGGCCTTATGCTCACCCTTTTGATGGAAAATAACAGGTGATGTAATATAAACTCTAGATCCTTCAGCATTAGAAATAATCTTATCTACAATTTCATCAATTGTAACAGATGAAATAGGTATATGATGGTTAGGACAATAAGGTGTACCTAAGCGTGAAAAAATTACACGTAAATAATCATATATTTCAGTTGTTGTACCAACTGTAGATCTAGGGTTATGTGATGCACTTTTTTGGTCAATCGCAATGGCAGGTGATAAGCCTTCAATGGCATCAACATCTGGCTTTTCATTTGATGAAATAAATTGACGTGCAAATGTTGATAATGATTCTACGAATCTTCTTTGACCTTCTTGGAAAATAGTATCAAAGGCTAAAGTAGATTTACCAGAACCAGATAGTCCTGTCATTACAATTAATTTATTTTTAGGAAGCTCGATATTAATATTTTTTAAATTATTTTCTCTTGCTCCAATAACTTTTATTTTATCCATTTTTACTCCTTAATGCGTCTTAAGAATTCTTCCTCTTCCATAATATAAATACCTAAAGATTTAGCTTTATCATATTTAGAACCAGGATTTTCTCCTAATATTAAAATATCAGTCTTCTTAGAAACAGATTCTGATAAATTACCACCAAAGGATTCAATAAGCTTTTTGGCGTCACTTCTTCCCATTGATGATAAAGTTCCCGTTAAAACACATTTCTTATTTGTAAAATAGTTTTCCTTAATGTCACCCATATCATATTCCATATTTAAGCCTAATGCCTTTAATGTGTTAATTTCCATTAAATTGATAGGGTCAGACATATAATTTACAAATTCATAAGCAATGGCATCTCCTATATCCCCTATTGCTATAATATCTTCATATTTAGCATTAATAAGATTATC
>JAFXUP010000186.1 GCA_017524905.1 Acholeplasmatales bacterium
AATAAATTTAAAATTAATATATTAAAACCGTTTTTCGTTTTTAATTTATATATTTATTTATAATAATAATTTTATTTATTTCAATTAATCTTATAAACCTTTTTTCAATTTGGATCATTTTTTCAAATGAAAAAAGATTATAAAATATAAATTAATTTATAATTTAATTAAATTATGGACATCTGGATATAAGACCAGTTAATATTTCTTTATAATATCCAGAAGTATCACTTCTAACATCATTTAGCATATCTCTACCATACATTGTTTGATAAGCTCTTTTTATTAATCCTAAATCAATTTCACTTCTGGATACTATTACTCTAACTAATTTTGAATCATTAGTTCCTAAACCTTTAACAGCTTCTCTAATTCTTTGAGCGAAATATCCAGCAGGATCAACTAATCCTCCAACTACAGTCTCTAATAATTTTTTAATATCACCAGAAAATTCTTTATCAATAGCTTTTAGCAATCCTTTTCCTCTTAATCTTGTATAACAATCATTAATCATTGCCATTTCAGCTGGAGATCTATTTGCAAATATTCTAATAAAAGTAGATTCATCTGTTCCCCATCTTCCTTCACCTGCATTATATAACATTTGAGCATCTTGTTGACACATATTTGGGTCGGGATTTGGATTCATACTTCTATTACATTGTAATAAAGCAATTAATAAATTCCTGAAATTTCCAGAGGTATCACCTTTTACCCATTTTTCCAAAGATTGATTATATTCTCTTTGGAATGCATCTTTTATTTCCATTAATTGTTGGCTTGTTCTTGTCCCTATTATTTCAATTAAAACACCTTCATGAGTTCCTAAACCTTTCATTGCTTTATAAAGGCACATTGCATCAAATTCTGCAGGAGTCATAAACATTGCTGTTACAACATCTTTGAAATTTCCACTTGTATCTTCTTTTAATCTTTTAATTAAATCTTTTCCATAACATGATTTATAGCATCTCCTAATTTCTGCTCTTTGGGCATAATTTCTATTAACAATTATATTAATAATAGCCCTTTCATCAGTTCCAGCCCCATGAACTGCATTGTGTAAAATTTGGCAATCTTGCTCTGGATTAAAATTACTAACCATTTGAGGTAAAGGGACAGTTGGAATATATGTATTAGCTCTTGGAGGTAATTGAGGTTGAGGATAAGGGGTCTGTTGAGGAGGATAAGCAGGGGGATTTGTATAAGGTTCAGGAGGCATATATGTATTTGCACGCCCATAAGCAGGAGGCTGTTGTGGGGGATATGGATTTGTTTGAGGGGGGTTTGGATATGGTTGTTGAGGAGGGCTTTGATATGGTTGTTGAGGGGGGTTTGGATATGGTTGTTGAGGGGGAAGCATTTGAGGCTGAGGAGGCATATAAGTATTTGTATGTTGATATGGCGCTGGAGGGGGAACATAAGGTTGTTGAGGAGGATAATTTGGATATGGGCTTGGAGGAGTGTAAGTTTGTGAACGTTGTAAATTATTTGGCTGAGTATTATAAAATCCTCCTCCTGAGTTATACCCTCCTTGATTAGAAGGGTAATTTGATTGAAAACCACCATTATTAGTCATCATTTTCTTATTTA
>JAFXUP010000187.1 GCA_017524905.1 Acholeplasmatales bacterium
GAATCATTAAATTTTGGTGGATTATTAGGCTATGCTCCTATTATGCCTGTATCTAAGGTTAAACCAAATGTATTTATTAATCGTGGTGGTCAAATTCCAGCACCACTTAATAGCTTAAAGAATTAATTAAAATAGCTTGCTTCGGCAAGCTTTTTTGTTGCACATTTGTTGCGTATTCTTTGTTATAATATCGTTGTAATAAATAATTGGGGTAAATTTATTTTAAAGTTATAGTTAAAAAGGGAGTGTATATTATGCCATATGAAATGTTAACAGATATTGAAAAGAAAGATGCAACAACAAAATTTGAGTTTTTATTTGAAAAACTAAATGCTTATTTTAAAAATAATAAAATGCCTGAACTAAACTATCAGGAGGAAAAAGCTAAGCTTGAACAAAGATTAAATGATCCAAAGATGGTTGCAAGATATCGTTTATCAAAAGAAATTAAGGATTTAAAAAAAGCTAAAGCTGAGGCTTATGAAATAGCTAAAAAAGCTATTGTAGGTGACCAAAAAGACTTAGGAATTAAAAATAATCATTTATCAAGAACTATTGAATACATGATGAAAACTGATAATACAAAAGAAAGCAATGAATATAATATAAAATTATTAAATTCATATATTAAAGACCCAGAAGGATTTACACGCGAAAGATTAAAAAATATTATGACTTATGATCCAACTGAGCTTATTAATATTGGAGACGATAAATTAAAAATATTAGAATTTTATAAAAATAATATGGCTTTTTGTCAGGAATGTAATGATTTTGCAAGTTCATCTATTATTGATCATTTAGACCCACCGCTTTCAAAAGAATTTAAAGCTGCTGATCTAGCAATAGCAAATTTTACTGAAACTGTGCATTTTGGTTCAATGATATCACCTGAATCAGATTCTTTAGAGTTTTTTGCATTTCCTGAATTTAGTGCTGAATTAAATGATAAATTATTCCACGATACAACAAAAATATTTGGCCCAGGAAATACTACTAAAGAACAAAAAACTGTTTTACAATATAGAGGAACAACTTCTGTAAATGCTCATAAGCCATTATCTAGTCTTGCTGATAAAATGAAGGCTAAAGGATTAGTTGTTGATAAAAACTTATTCTTAAAATATAAAGCTTATGAGGTAAATCCTCAAACTAAAGAAATAAAAGAAGTTAGAATTAGTGATTATTTAGAGAATAAACCTAATGTAAAAATAGCTTTAAGAAGCCCAGATGAAATTGAAAGATTAGTTAGATTTGCACCTGAAGGATTTAAGGATAAGGTTCATAATGCCTTCTTAGATAAATTTAATCAAAAAACAAATAGATCTAATTATTCTTATGAAGAAATTAATAAAAAAATGAAGGGTGGCTTCTTTGCAAAGATTTTTAGAAGACCATCTAAAGAATTTAATGCATATATGAAAGCATTAAAGGCTTATAATGATCCAAAGGATGTTGATTATTTAAATAAGAGTCGTTTATCGAAGGCTGGTAATGATTATTTAAAGCATGTTGAAAATACTGGTGGCTTAGATGTAAGCAATATGAATTCAACAAGAAAAATGAGATTTAATCTTGTTAAGAATACAATGGATACATTTGAAGAAATGAATCATGAAAAAGTAGAAGATAAGCTATATAATGAGGTATATAATAACGTTATTAAAGAACCTGCATTTAAGGAAAATGATAATGATATTATAATTGATAATTCAATTAAGAATGATATTATTAAAGAAAATGAAATTCAAACTGAAGATATCAATGAAATTACGAATGAGTAATAAATAAAAAAGATTATTTTTTAAGCTTGCGCTTGCAAGCTTTTTTACTTTTAAAAA
>JAFXUP010000188.1 GCA_017524905.1 Acholeplasmatales bacterium
AATTATTTATAATCCTGAAACAATGATTACTAATTATTTAGATTTTAACGAATATTCATCTTTAGGAGTTTTATCTTGTGGTGTATCAAGTGAGATTACATTAAATGATTTAAAGCTAATTTATGAAAAAACAAATAAATCTATTTTTTATCAGGTATTCGGTAGAAGATTAATGTTTTATTCAAGACGTCATTTAATTAGTTTATATGAAACAAAGAATAATGATAAATATCCACATGTAGACGCTTATTTAAAGGAATCTACAAGACAAGATTATTTACCTATAAATGAAAATGAAGAATGTACAACAATTTATAGATCATATAATATTAATCTAATTGATAAATTAAATGAATTATCATTTATTGATTTTGCTTATTTAGAAACAGCATTCTTAGATAATAATTCAAAGAATATAGTAGCTAAAGCATATTTTGATGCAATTAAAAATAATGGTAATTTAAATGAATTAAGTGATTTATTAAATAATCTTGGATTAGAGTATCAAGATGGATTCTTTTATAAGGATTCAGTATATCAAAAGGAGGAGCTAAAGAATGTCTAAATTTGAATTATTAGCTCCAGCTGGAGATTTAGAAAAGCTAAAGGTAGCTATTTTATATGGTGCTGATGCTGTATTTATTGGAGGATTAAAATTCTCACTTAGATCTAGAGCATCTAATTTTACAATTGATGATATTAAGGAAGCCTGTGATTTTGCTCATAAGAATGGAGCTAAAATCCATGTAACATGTAATATTGTTATGCATAATTTAGATACTGATGGTATCTTAGAATATTTAAAGGAATTAGAAAATGCTGGTGTAGATTGTATTATCGCATCATCTTTACACATTCTAAAGCTAGTAAAGAAATATACTAAGATGGAAGCTCATGTATCTACACAGGCATCTACAGCTAACCAATCCGCAGTAGCTTTATATGAATCTCTTGGAATGGATAGAGCAGTACTTGCAAGAGAATTAAATATAGATGAAATTAGAGAAGTTAAAAAGAATTCTAATATAGATATAGAAGCATTTATCCATGGTGGTATGTGTGTATCATATTCAGGAAGATGTATGCTATCTAATAATATGACAAATAGAGATGCCAATCGTGGTGGCTGTGCTCATTCTTGTAGATGGTGCTATGATTTAGTTAAGGATGGAAATAAATATAATCCTGATGGTGATTATTTTGCAATGTCATCAAAGGATTTATGTGCTATTCCATATATAACAAAGCTAATGGATATTGGTGTTGATTCATTTAAGATTGAAGGTAGAATGAAATCTATTAATTATATTGCTACTGTAGTAAATGCATATAGACATCTAATTGATGAATATGAACAAACTGGTAAGGTAGAGGATATTAATAAATATATTAACCAAATTAAAAAGGGTGAAAATAGATTAACATCTATTGGATTCTTAAATGGTGATCCTACTATAAATGAGCAATTATATGATTTAAATTTAACAGTACCAACTAAAGAATTTATTGGTATTGTTAAGGATTATGATGAAGAAAATCAAATGCTTATAGTAGAACAAAGAAATTATTTTGAGCCTAATTCAATTATTGAGGTATTTACACCAGAAAATACATTCAATATTCAAATAGAAGAAATCTATGATTTAGATGGTAATGTATTAGATGCGGCAAGACATCCACTTCAAATGGTTAAATTTAAATGTAAGCATCATTTAAAGCCTTATGATTTATTAAGATTAGGTGAATAATCATGTATTTAGATTTTTTAAATAAGGATATAAATATTAAAATAATCTATACAAGAAGAAATGGTTATTCAGTAAAAATAATAGATGATGATAATTTAGAATTAAGAATTGGTATGACAATAAATGAACAAGAATTATATCAAATGCTTTATAAGCATAGAAGATTCTTAATTACTCATTTAGATGGTTCACATACCAAATCAAAGAAAGTAATTCATCTTTTAGGAAAAGAATATAAATTAGAAATTATACATGAATCATTTAATAATGTGTTAATTGATGATTCAAATATGATTTTTAAGGTATATACAAAGAAAGATAATGATAGATATATAAAATATATAATTGATGAATATTATAAGGTTGTCTTAAAGGATATATTAAATAGATATAATGAAAAAATCAAAAATGATTTAAAAATAGATTTTAATGTCGATTTTGATTTTAAGAATGTTAAATCATATTATGGTGAATGTATGAAGAAGCAAAGATTAATTATTCTAAGTACTAATTTAGCAAAATATGAGCTTAATTATATATTATCTGTTATCTATCATGAATATGCTCATTTCTATGTAAGTGGGCATGGAGATAAATTCTATAATATATTAGAAAAGGTATTTCCAAATTATAAAAAAACACAATCAAATTTAAGAAAAACTAAGTATTCTGATTTATATTAATTGCTTGATTTTTATAAGTAGTTTGTATATAATTATAGAGTATTGTTTTGGAGGGTATTAAAATGGCAGATGTTAAGGTTGTTGAAATTACAGCAAAACGTAAAGAAGAACTAGAAAAAGAACTTGAATGGAGAAAGAATACTGAAAGAGACAGAATTTTAACAGCTATCTCTGAAGCAAGAGCACAAGGTGACTTAAGTGAAAATGCTGACTATTCTTCAGCAAGAGATGCTCAAAGCAAGAACGAAGCAGCAATCGCTGAATTAGAAGAAACATTAAAGCATGTAAAGATTATTCAAGCAACTCGTATTAAGGTTAAATATGTTGCTTTAAAGGAAACTGCAGAATTTTTAGTATCAGGTTCTGAGTCTAATCCATTTGAAGGAAAGATTTCAGCTGAATCTCCTTTAGCTAAGGCTGTTATTGGTCATAAGGCTGGAGATACAGTATATATGACTACTGAAAACGGAAAAGACGTTGAAATCAAGATTTTAGAGATTGATTAATAGCAAAGTGGCTCTTAATGAGCCATTTTTTTATTTATTAGTAAATTCCAATTGATATTGAGAAAAGCTTCTATAACGCCAAAAGGCCAGGTGGTGACCTGGCTTTTAAAAAAATTAGTTTTAGTTATTTATTATTTTCTTCATTGTATATATCTAAAGGAATTGTTCGACCTTTACATTTATCGCAAATACCTTCTGGGTATTCTTGATCAGGATAATGTTCCAAATAAGCTTTAACAAAATCAGCCTGAACTTCCTCCTCATTATTACAGTTACAGCATTTCATAATGATAAATTCATCTTGTATATCAGCCTTCATAAAAGATTGATATGTATGATTATCTGGTAGTGGAATACCAAATTTGTTATGAGAATTAACGACTTGTTTTTTCTCGTCCCTTGATAATGAACGTTTTATAGTATTAAAAGTTCTAGCCATCTTTAGTACCTCCTGGAAAGAATGAAAGCTCGTAACATAAAGTCATGGTAGCACCACAACTGCAAAGAAGAGGATTATAATGATATGAAGCAACTAAATGATTTATCCAATAATTATTATTTTTCATTCTAGTAATTTCTTGAATAGTGTAAAGAGCTTCATATTTATCTTTGTTTTTAGTGGTTCTATTTGAATAGAAACCATAATATCTAACAAGGTGAAATCCTTTATCAGGAATATGTCTTATTAGTTTAGCTATAAAATCAAAAACTGATTCAGTAACTTTTTGAGTACCAAGTTTTTGATTTGGGTCATCAGTATGATCATCTTGATGAGGTTCATATTGATAAGTAACAGTTTTTTTGATGTAGTCTAAATCAATAATTCTAGATTCAGCAATTGCAGGATGAGAGACATATCTAGCAATGTATTTAGAGATAGCTTTAACAGCTACTCTAGAAGAATTTTCTAATTTAGGACCATAAGCATAAAAACCATCAGTGTATTTCTTATAAAGAAAACATTTAAGTTCGTAAAATTTTTGTGTTTCATTTTTGTGATTTTCTTTTAGAACAGAGTAAATTTTCTTAAGAAGAATACCCATAAAAGTCTTTCTTAATTTTTCATAATGAAAGTGATCATATTTATGGAATAAATTATCTTTATCCATATATCCTTCACAAATAAGAACATGAATATGAGGATTATCATTTATGGCTCTACCAAAAGTATGTAGAAATGATACATAACCAAAATCTCTTTTTTCTTTCCTAGCAATCTTAGATGATTTTAATAGAAAATCAAAAGATTCTTCAACACTCTCAAAAAGTATATCATATAATTCTCTGTAAAATAAGAAGTAAGGCCTTAATTCTTTAGCAATAGAGAAAACAAATTGTCTATGTGGTTTATTTAAGCACACCTTAGAAATTTCTCTAGTTCGGTCTTCTCTATATCTATTACCACAAGAAGGACAAAATCTTGAATTGCAAGAAAACCCAGCAATGTAGAAATTATTACATTTAGTGCATTCAAAAAATAAGTAACCTTTAGATAGGTCTTTACAATGAATCATTTTCTCAACAGCAGTAGTAATAGCTGGACGTATAACCTTATTTTTAGATTTAGCAATCTTAACAAATTCATCCCAAAAATTTAAGAAAATAGTTTTAATAGTTATCTTATTTCTAAAAGCTTCAGCATTCTTAATCAAATTTAATTGGTTTTCATATATTCTTTGACCATTCTTAGCAGCTATAGCTAATGAATGTTTATATGCTAATTCATTAATGTTTAATGAGTGTAAAGCTTCCAAAATAATCACCAAATTAATTATACAATAAAAACAGGGGCTATATTAGCCCCGAATGCGATAAACTATTTATCGCTTTTTCTTAAAAAAGTTATGAAAATGGATTTAACTAAAATAGAAAAAATGGCTTAATTGTGTCAAAGTAAACGATTTCATTTATTTTCATAAACTCTATTGAAAACCAAATTTTGATATGATATAATATTTTAGAAATTTAGCGAAGGAGGGAATCGATATGGCAAACACAAC
>JAFXUP010000025.1 GCA_017524905.1 Acholeplasmatales bacterium
AGATATTGTTACTACTGATATGATGTTTAGTCATTATTTAAAAAGATTAACTCAAGCTAATTATGATGATTCTATGAATTATTTAAGTAATCAAAGTGGAGGACAAAATGAATTTGAAAATAAAAATGAAAATGATGATGAAAGTCAAGTAAGACATCAAGCAGTTGATGCAATTAAACCTTTCTTTGAAACAGGATGTTTTGTTCAACAAGCTTTAGATGAAGTTGAAAAATATAATCATATAATGGAATATACAAAAATAAGAGTTATAGAATCAATGTTTGCTCTTCTTAGAAAAGGTACATCAAATATAATTGAATATAATGATAATCATAATGAATTTCCATTTACAGAAGATCAAATATTTAGTTATATGAGTAAATGGTTAGTTGTTTCTATAATTTGGGGATTTGGTGGTTCACTTTCTTTAGGTAATAGAACTGAATTTTCAAATACATTAAAAACTCTTACTTCTGAAATTGATTTCCCAAATGATAATAATTTTGCAATGATTGATTATGAAGTTAAAATGGGAGGTGATAATGCTTGGCAACCTTGGAAAATGAAAGTACCTAATACTGATATTGAACCTTCTAAAGTATCTGATGCTGATGTTGTTATTCCTACTGTTGATACTGTTAGACATCAAGAAATTTTATGTAGTTGGATAAGTGAATATAGACCTTTTATTCTTTGTGGTCCTCCTGGTTCTGGAAAAACTATGACTTTAATGGCAACTCTTAAAATTTTAACTGATTTTGAAATGGTATTTATTAACTTTTCATCAAGTACAACTCCTGATTTAATATTAAAAACATTTGACCATTATTGTGAATATGTTAAAAGTTCAAATGGAATTATTTTAAGACCTAAGCAAAGTAATAAATATTTAGTGGTTTTCTGTGATGAAATCAACCTTCCTGAAATGGATAAATATTCAACTCAAGTTGTAATAACATTCTTAAGAGAAATAACAGAACAAAATGGTTATTGGCGTCCATTAGATAAACAATGGATTAAATTAGAAAGGATTCAATTTGTAGGAGCATGTAATCCACCAACTGATGTAGGTAGACATCCACTTAATAATCGTTTCCTTCGTCATTGCCCATTATTATATGTAGATTTCCCAGGTAAAGATTCTCTAAAACAAATTTATGGTACATTCAATAGAGCACTTTTAAGAAAAGGACCTTCAGAATTACATCAATATTCAGAAGCTTTAACTGATGCAATGGTAGAATTTTATACTCAATGTCAAACTCATTATACACCTGATATACAACCACATTATATTTATTCACCGAGAGAACTTACAAGATGGAAACATGCTTTAAATGAATCAATTGAGTCCATGGATAATTTAGATGATTTAGTTAGATTATGGGCACATGAAGCTTTAAGATTATTCCAAGATAGATTAGTTTTAGATGATGAAAAACAATGGTGTGATCAATTAGTTGATAAAATAGGTGGTCAATTTTTTGCTACATCAACACCAAATGCTTTAGCTCGTCCTATATTATTTACTAATTTAATAAATAAATTATATGTATCATGTGATAAAGATGAATTGATAAAAAATATTGAAGGCAAACTAAAAATATTTTATGAAGAAGAATTAGATGTTCCACTTGTAATATTTGATTCAGTTTTAGAACATATTCTTAGAATTGATAGAGTACTTAAACAACCAATTGGTCATTTACTTTTAGTAGGTCAAAGTGGTGTTGGTAAAACAACACTTTCACGTTTTGTAGCTTGGATGAATAATTTAACAGTATTTCAAATTAAAGCAGGAAGAAATTATGGTGTTGCTGATTTTGATGCTGATTTACGTTCAATTATGAAAAGGGCTGGTTGTAAAGGAGAAAAAATATGTTTTATATTTGATGAAAGTAATGTTTTAGGTCCTGCTTTCTTAGAAAGAATGAATGCTTTACTTGCTTCTGGTGAAGTACCAGGTTTATTTGAAGGTGATGAATATATTTCTTTAATTAATTCAGCCAAAGAATTTATATTAAAAGAACAAAAAGCTGCTGATACTGAAGAAGAAATTTATAAAGCATTTATAAAAGGTGTTCAAAGAAATCTTCATGTTGTTTTTACTATGAATCCATTATCACCTGATTTTAGTAATAGAGCAGCTTCTTCTCCTGCTTTATATAATAGATGTGTTATTGATTGGTTTGGTGATTGGTCAAGAGATGGTTTATATCAAGTAGCAAATAAATTGACTGAATATGTTGAATGTAGAAATGAAAATTTCAATAAACCTGGTTTAGATTCTGAATCAATGCATGGATTAATTGTTGATTCTATTACTTCTTATCATATGGTTATTAAAGATTTAAATGATAAATTAATGAAAAATGCTAAAAAATTTAATTATATTACTCCAAGAGATTTCCTTGATTTTATTAAACATTTTATAAATTTACAAAAAGAAAAAAATGAAGAATTAAATGAACAACAAGTACATATTAATAAAGGTCTTCAAAAAATTATTGAAACAGAAAATACAGTAAATGAACTTAAACAAAGTTTAGCAGTTAAAAAAGTAGAATTAGATAAAAAACAAGTAGAAACAAAAGCTAAATTTGAAAAAATTATGGAAGATACAGAAAAAGCTCGTCAAAGTAAAGAAAAAGCAGAATCACAAAGAATAAAAGTAGAAGAAATGAAATCCCAAATAGCAGAAAGACAAAAGAAAGTAGAATATGAATTATCAACAGTTGTACCAAAAATGGAAGCTGCAAAAGCAGCAATTGGTAACATGTCACCAAAGAGTGTAGCAGCATTAAAAGGTTTAAGAAAAGAAACAGAAAATACTAGAACAGCACTTAAATTAACAGCAATAATTTATTTATCTGTTTCTCAAAAGAAAGTTGTATCAACTATTGATTGGAATGGTATTCGTTCATGTATAATGAAAGAAGATTTTATTTCAACAATTAAAAATATGAGAGCTGAAGATTTAGGTGAGAAAGTAACAGAAATTATTAAAAAGGAAATTAATAATCCTGCTAATCATTGGGATATTAATACAATATCAAGTGCTTTTAAAGAAGTTGGTTTACTTGCTGAATGGATTCAATCTACTGTTGAATGTTCTTCTATTAATAATCAAATGGAACCTCTTAAAAATGAAATTAAAGAACTTGCTAGTAAAGCTGAGAAATTAGAAAATGAATATAATACAATTGCTAAAGAAATTCAAGATTTAGAAACAAATATAGCACAATTAAAAGTAAATTATGAAGAATCAGTTGTTGAAAGTAATAATATTAAAACTGATATGGAAGAAGTAAAAAATAAAGTTGAAAGATCTGAAAAATTATTAGAAAATTTATCCTCAGAAAAAAATAGATGGAGTGAACAAATGAATGAATTTAAAATCCACATCAATAATTTATTAGGAGATACATTTTTATCATCATCATTTTTAGCATATATAGGATTTTACGATGCATATTATAGAAAATATTTAAGAGAAAATGCAAGAGATATTTTAAAGCAACATGATATAATTTGTAGTAATGATTTAGATGAAGTTGAATGGTTAACAAAACCAAATGATAAAGTAATTTGGCAAAAATGTTCTTTACCAGCTGATAATATTTGTACTGAAAATGCAACAATACTTCAAAGATTTAATAGATATCCTTTAATTATTGATCCTGCAGGACAAGCTACTGAATTTATTAAAATATTTTATCAATCTAAAAAATTAAATACTACTTCATTTACTGATTCTAATTTCTTAAAAACTTTAGAAAGTGCTATGAGATTTGGTTATCCTATTTTAGTACAAGATGTTGAAAAAATTGATCCTATTATGAATTCACTTTTAAATAAAGAAATTCATAAACAAGGAGGTAGAAATTTAATTAGAATTGGAGATCAAGAAATTGATTTTTCATTAACATTTAATATGTTTATGGTTACTAGAGATTCATCTTGTCATTTTACACCTGATCTTTGTTCAAGAGTTACTTTCTTAAATTTCACAATTACACCTTCTTCACTTCAAAATCAAGTTTTATCAATTATTTTAAAAAGCGAAAGACCAGAAGTTAATAAAGCAAAAGAAGATTTAGTTAAAGCACAAAGAGATTTTAAATTACAATTAAGACAATTAGAAGAAGATTTATTAACTGCATTAAATAGTGAAGGTAATTTATTAGAAAATGATAAAGTTATGAGTAGATTAGAAGAAATTAAGAAAAAATCA
>JAFXUP010000026.1 GCA_017524905.1 Acholeplasmatales bacterium
CGATATTAATATTTTTTAAATTATTTTCTCTTGCTCCAATAACTTTTATTTTATCCATTTTTACTCCTTAATGCGTCTTAAGAATTCTTCCTCTTCCATAATATAAATGCCTAAAGATTTAGCTTTATCATATTTAGAACCAGGATTTTCTCCTAATATTAAAATATCAGTCTTCTTTGAAACAGAATCTGATAAATTACCACCAAAGGATTCAATAAGCTTTTTGGCGTCACTTCTTCCCATTGATGATAAAGTTCCTGTTAAAACACATTTCTTATTTGTAAAATAGTTTTCCTTAATGTCACCCATATCATATTCCATATTTAAGCCTAAAGCCTTTAATGTATTAATTTCCATTAAATTGATAGGGTCAGACATATAATTTACAAATTCATAAGCAATGGCATCTCCTATATCCCCTATTGCTATAATATCTTCATATTTAGCATTAATAAGATTATCCATATTCTTAAATTTTTTACATAATAGCTTAGATACCTTAGCACCACAATGTCTAATACCTAAACCAAAAATTAATTGATCTAAATTATTCTTTTTAGATTCTTCAATCGCATCAATTAAATGATCAATAGATTTTTCACCTAAGCCTGGTAATTTAATTAATTCAGAATAATTATATTTTAAATTAAATATATCACTTATATTTTTAATAAATCCTGCTTCAAATAATTGCTCGCATAATTTATCACCTAAAGAATCAATATTGTAAGCTGGCTTAGATGCAAAATGAATTAATTTATTAATTAATTTTTCACTACAATTTGGATTTAGACAGTACCAATCAGCTTCTCCATCTTTTCTTTCAAGAATACTTCCACAGCAAGGACATACATCAATCATCTTAAATGGAATTGTATCACCTTTTCTATTTTCGATTACAGGCTTTACAACCTCAGGAATGACATCTCCTGCTTTTCTAATAATTACATCATCATTTATATGAATATCCTTAGCTAAGATGTAATCTTCATTATGTAAGGTTGCCTTAGATATTAATGAGCCTTGAACAAATACAGGTTTAAAATTAGCAACAGGTGTTATTACACCAGTTCTTCCAACCTGAAAATCTATAGATAATAATTTTGTTACAACCTCTTCAGGTGGAAATTTATAAGCTATAGCCCATTTAGGATATTTAACAGTTTCACCAATTAAAGAATGTAATTCAATTTCATTAACCTTTATTACAATACCATCAATATCATATTCTAGCGTAGGTCTTTTTTCACCCATTGAATCAATATATCTAATTACATCTTCAATTGTATTACAATGCTTATATAAAGGATTTACCTTAAAGCCCATATCGTGCATTTTTATTAATGCTTCTTCCTGAGTTTTAATAGAATCATCCATATAATAATAAATAAAAGTATCTAGGTTTCTTTTAGCAGCAATCTTAGAATCTAATTGTCTTACAGAACCTGCAGCCGCATTACGGCAATTTGCAAATAATTCTTCTTCATTTTCTTCACGCTCTAAATTTAAAGCAATTAAGCTTTTTTTAGGCATAAAGATTTCTCCTCTTACCTCAATGTTGCCACCATTTTTTAATCTTAAAGGTACTGATTTAATTGTTTTAACATTATGAGTAATATTTTCACCAACTAAACCATTACCACGAGTAGCTCCTAAGACTAAGATTCCATCCTCATATTGAAGTGATACAGATAAGCCATCGATTTTAAGCTCACAAAGGTAGGTTGCATTTGGAGCAACCTCTTTAACTCTTTTGTCAAAATCTCTTAATTCATCATAGCTAAAGGCATCAGCTAAGGATGCCATTTTAACCTTATGAGTTACCTTTTCAAATTTAGTTAAAACCTCTCCACCAATTCTATTTGTTGGAGAATCAAGAGTTTTCAATTCAGGATTTTCTTCTTCAATTTTAATAAGCTCATTCATTAACCTATCATATTCATAATCTTCCATAAATGGCTTATCATAAACATAATATGCCTCAGAGGCCTTATTTAAAATTTCATGTAATTCTTTAACTCTTAAAGCTTTATCCATTATTTCACCTTCTTTTTATATTTTTCTAATAGATGGATGATTTGCCATAAGCTTTTTAACACCAACTTCTACCTTAAAGGCAACAGTTAATGTTTGGCCCACCTTAGCTACAACCATTCCATCTCCAAATAGCTTATGATTGATTTTATCTCCAATTTTGATATCAGAATTATCAACAATATCTTCTTTCTTATTTTCCTTTTTGATTTCTTTTTTCTTATAATCAAATGTTTGATATTTAGGCTTACTATTTTCTAATTCATTTTGCATTTCCTTTATAAATAAAGAAGGAAGCATATGCTCATTTTGACCAAATAATAATCTAGAATCAGCACTTGATATATATAAATTCTTTTTCGCTCTTGTTATACCAACATAACAAATTCTTCTTTCCTCTTCAATTTCTTCTTCACTTGAAGAATTATAAGATGGGAATATTCCTGTTTCCATAGCAACCATGAAAACATCCTTAAATTCTAATCCCTTAACCTGATGATATGTTGATAATCTAACAGCATTTTTAGTTTCAAATTTATCATTTTCATTATCTGTTCTTAAGGCTAAATCACTTAAGAATTTATCTAAGATAGATTCATTAGTTTCACCATCATAAAATTCCTTAGCTTCCTTTAAAACAGATTTTAATTCCTTAATATTTTGGAATTTATCAGCAAATTGATCTTCATCTAATGAAGTTCTTAAATAATTTTCATAGCCTGTTTCCTTCAATAAAATATCAACTAAAAGAGGTAAATCTTGATTATCTAAGGTAGCTTTAATAGATTCAATCATCTTTTTAAATTCCTTTAAAGCTAAAGCTCCTTGACCAGTTCCCTTATAAATATCAATTGCATTAAATAATGAACAGCCAAATTCTAAGGAAGTAGCTTCTAGCTTTTCTAATAATGTAGGACCAATTTTTCTTTTTGGTTCATTAATAATTCTTCTAAATGAAAAATTATCATCATTATTTATAATTAATTTTAAATAAGCAACCATATCCTTAATTTCTTTTCTTGCAAAGAAAGACATTCCTCCATAAATAATATATGGAATTTGATGCTTAATTAAAGTATCTTCAAAATTTCTTGATATATAATTTGCTCTATATAAAATAGCTATATCATTATATGAATCACCTGATGCAACAAGTGATTTAATTTTATCTATAACAAACATTACCTCATCATAAGATGTAGATGCATGATAATAAAAAGGCTTATTACCATCTGGATTATGAGTGAATAATGTTTTTTTAATTTGGTTTGGATTATTCTTAATAACAACATTAGCTAAATTTAGAATTTGATTTGTAGAACGGTAATTTTCTTCTAACAAAATTAATTTTGTTTCTAAAAAATCCTTTCTAAATTTATTAATATTTTCAATCTTAGCACCTCTAAAAGAGTAAATAGATTGAAAATCATCACCTACAACAAATATATTGTGATATCTTGCTCCTAGCATAAATATTAATGCATATTGAAGTGCGTTAGTATCCTGGAACTCATCAACTAAAATATATTGGAATTTAGTTTGATACTTTTCTAGGATTTGAGGATTCTTTTTAAATAATTCAATTGTTTTAATGATTAAATCATCAAAATCTAAAATATTATTTAATTCTAAATATTCATGATATGCCTTAGATACCTCTAAGAATACCTCCTTAACTAAATCATCTTTAATATGGAAATCATTAAAGTTTTTAGATTTAGAAATTAAGCTTCTTATTTTAGCTGGCTTATATTCTTTTGTATCTATACCTAATTCTGTCATTTGTTCTTTAACAATCTTTAAGGAATCCTCTTCATCTGCAATATTAAATCTATTTGTAAAAGGAGGAAGAGCATTAATTTCCATTCTTAATAATCTTGCACAAAATGAGTGGAATGTAGATACCCACATATATTTAGTATCTATATCAAGCATTTTAGCTATTCTATCCTTCATTTCACCTGCAGCCTTATTAGTGAATGTAACCGCCAAAATATTATTTTGAGGGATACCAAGCTCACTAATAATATATGAAATTCTTGTTGTTAATACCTTTGTTTTTCCAGCTCCAGCTCCTGCCATAACCATAACAGGACCTTCAGTTGTTTTAACCGCTTCATATTGAGCCTTATTTAATCCCTCTAATAAATTCATTTATTACTCCTCTAAACCTAAGAATTCTTCATAAGTTGTTAATCTATCAGTAATAGTACCATCAGCATTAAAGCTTATGATTCTATTAGCAACAGTTTGTAATAATTCAGCATCATGGCTTGAAAATAAAATATTACCCTTAAAATTACTCATACCTTCATTTAAGGCTGTAATAGATTCCAAATCTAAATGGTTAGTTGGGTCTTCAAACATTAAAATATTTGGAGCTTCAAGCATTATTTTAGCAAATAAGCATCTAACCTTTTCTCCACCTGATAAGACATTACACTTTTTCATTGCTTCATCGCCAGAAAATAGCATTCTACCTAACCAGCCTCTAATAAAGCTTTCATGTTGGTCTTCAACTGAATATTGTCTTAACCAATCAATTAATGTTAAATCCTTATCAAAATATTCTTTATTATCTTGAGGTAAATAACCTAAAGATGTTGTAATACCCCATTTAAATTTACCAGTATAATCCTCATCCTTACCAGCTAAGATATTAAATAAAGCTTGGATTTGGTGAGTATTTTCTGATAAAAAGGCAATCTTATCATTTTTATTTACTGTGAATGTTAAATTCTTAAATACACCTGGCTTAGTTAAATTTTCAACAAATAAAATATCATTACCAACTTCTCTTTGTGGCTTAAATCCAATAAATGGATATCTACGTGATGATGGTTCAATATCTTCTAAAACAATCTTATCTAATAATTTCTTTCTAGATGTTGCTTGTCTTGATTTAGATTTATTAGCACTAAATCTAGCAATGAATTCTTGTAATTCTTTAATCTTTTGTTCGCTTTTCTTATTTTGATCTTTTTGTTGTTGTAAAGCTAATTGGCTTGATTCATACCAGAATTCATAGTTACCAACATAAAGCTTAATTTTACCAAAATCAACATCACAAATATGAGTACAAACATTATTTAAAAAGTGTCTATCGTGAGATACGATCAATACAGTATTAGGAAAATCAAGCAAGAAATTTTCTAACCATCTAGTTGATTTATAGTCTAAGTTATTTGTAGGCTCATCTAAAAGTAAAATATCAGGATTACCAAATAAAGCTTGAGCTAGTAAAACCTTAATTTTAATTTTAGCATCTAAATCCCCCATTAATGAATAATAGCATTCTTCTGGTACACCTAAGCCTGCAAGTAATGTTTGAGCATCACTTTCTGCTTCCCAGCCACCAAGCTCAGCAAATTCACCTTCAAGCTCTGCAGCTAAAAGTCCATCAGCATCTGTAAAGTCTGGCTTTTCATATAAAGCGTCCTTTTGCTTAGTGATTTCCATTAATCTTTTATGTCCTAATAAAACAGTATTTAGAACTGTTTCATCATTATAAGCATTTTGGTCTTGTTTTAAAACGGACATTCTTTCCTTTTTATCCATAATAACTTCACCAGTAGTAGATTCAATCTCTCCTGATAAAAGCTTTAAAAATGTTGATTTACCAGCACCATTAGCGCCAATAATACCATAACAATTTCCTTTATTAAAAGTAATATCTACATGATCAAATAGCTTACGAGTTCCATATTGTAAGCCTAAATTAACTGTCTTTAACATAAAATCTCCTCGTGTATTAATAAGTGATTAAAGGGCTGCCAAAAAGGCAGTCCCTTATTACATTTTAAATGATGACTTTAAGCCACATGTTCTATTAAATACTAATTCTTTATCAGTAGAATCCTTATCAGTAACATAGTAGCCGTTTCTTATAAATTGGAAATGCTCAAGTGGTTGAGTATTCTTTAATGATTCTTCAACAAAGCCCTTCTTAATTTCAATTGAATTTGGATTTAGCTTTTCCATGAAATCTAAGTCTTTGTTTTCTTCAGTATCAGGAACCATTAATGGTTCAAATAATCTAAATTCAGCAGGAATAGCTGTTTTAGCATCTACATAATGGATATTACCATTAGGCTTTCTTGCATCAAAGCCAGTTCCTGATTTAGTTTCAGGATCATATGTTGCATGAACACAAGTAATGTTTCCTAATTCATCCTTTTCAACAGAAGTTGCAGTAATGAAATATGCATGCATTAAACGAACCTCTACGCCTAAAGCAAGTCTTTTCCATTTCTTATTAGGCTTTTCTTCAATAAAATCTTCTCTTTCAATATAAACTTCCTTAGAAAAAGAAATCTTTCTTGAGCCTAATTCTTCATTTTCTTGGTTATTAGGACAATCCATATATTCAACTTGGCCTTCAGGATAATTATCAATAATAACCTTAAGTGGATTTATAATAGCATTAGGTCTTAATGCCTTTAATTTTAAATCATTTCTTAATTCTTCATCTAAAGCATCAGATTCAACAGTTGAATTAACTCTTGATAAACCTGTTGCTAAAATGAAGTTTCTAATTGAATCAGCAGTAAAGCCTCTTCTTCTTAAGCCACATAAAGTAGGCATTCTTGGATCATCATATCCTGAAACCTTTTTAGCATCAACTAAGGCTCTTAAGTATCTTTTTGACATAATTGTATTTGTGATATTTAATCTACCAAATTCATATTGATGAGGGATATGCTTCATTTCACATTTTTCAATGAACCAATCATATAAAATTCTATGATTATCATATTCTAATGAACAAAGTGAATGAGTAATACCTTCAAATGAATCTTGAAGTGGATGTGCAAAATCATACATTGGATAAATACACCATTTAGTACCTTGTCTATGATGATTTATATGTAAAATTCTATACATTGCTGGGTCTCTCATATTGATATTTGGATGAGCCATATCAATCTTAGCTCTTAAAGTTTTTGCACCATCAGGATATTTTCCATTTTTCATTTCTTCAAAAAGCTTTAAGTTTTCTTCAATTGATCTATCTCTACAAGGTGAGTTTTTACCAGGTTCAGTTAATGTACCTCTATATTTACTCATTTCTTCTTGAGATAAATCATCAACATATGCTAAGCCCTTCTTGATTAATAAAATAGCTTTTTCATATGTTGCATCAAAATAATCTGATCCATAAAAAACATTTGTTGGTTTATAACCTAACCATGCTAAATCCTCAATAATACCATCAACAAATTCCTTATCTTCCTTTGCTGGGTTAGTATCATCAAATCTTAAATTAGTTGTTCCATTAAAAGCTTTAGCTAATTCAAAGTTTGTAATGATAGCTCTAGCATGACCAATATGTAAATAAGCATTTGGTTCTGGTGGGAAACGTGTAGCTATTTTATCTACCTTACCACTATCCAAATCATTTTGCATAATCGTTTTAATAAAATTATTGATTTCTGCCATAAAATTTCACTCCTCGTTTAAATACAACTTATTATATACTAAAATAACTTAAAATACCACCTTAAGAAAACATTTTATTAATAAATTAATAAAGGCTTCAGAATTCTATCTAAAGCCTAATATTATAATTATTCATTTTTACTGTCTTCTTTTTTCTTTTCTTCTTCAATTTCAGCCATAACCTGAGCTCTTAGCTCTTCTTCTGAAATTGCTTTAGGAGCATCTTCTTTTAAAGGAAGATTGCTAATTCTTTTTTGAAACCATATATCAACACCAATAATAATGATATCTAATATAGCTGCAACCATTGCAAGTAATGGTCCATATGCTAATTTAAAAATAGACATTGATGTATTAATATTTAAAATAGTCATTTGCTTACATAGGATAAATAAAATTCCTGCAATAAATAATATACCAACTGTAACAAGCTTAGTAATTATATTATCAATTTTAGGTATAGCAAGTCTAATAAATGATAAAACCATTGATGCAACAACTAAAAAGTATGCTAAGAAATTTCCAAATGAGAATTTAAAGAATTCCTTTACCATACCACCATCAGTTCCACCACCAAAGGTTGTAAAAACACCTTCAAAATTATTAGAACCAGTTGTTAAGGCAGGTAAAAAAATTGTTAAAAGACCTAATAAGCCTATAAATATTTCTAAAATTATTAAAGCGATTGTAACTTTTTCTTCTGTTTTAGACATAAAAGTCTCTTGTTGTTCTTTTTCCATTTTCTTTTTCTCCTTATGATGGATTGTTAATAAATAATTCTATATTTTTCCAAGCATCCTTAGCTTCTTTAAAGCTATCAGTTTTTGTATAAAAATCATGCCACATTCCTTTAAAAATGTATAGCTTTGCAAAGCTTCCCTCTTGATTACATTTTTCTTCTAATGCTAAGCTATCTGATAAAACCATTTCATCAGAACCAGTCATAATTAAAATTGGAGGCAAATTGTTAAATTTACCAAAAATTGGTGATGCATATTCATTAGTTTCAAATTCCTTATCAGTATATAAATTAGGAATATTAGATTCCTTTTGAGTATATAAAGAACCGAACATTGTATCAACAATTCTATTTTTCATATAAGATTGACCACTACAAGTTAAATCAAGCCATGGTGAGGCTAAAAGTAGGCATTTTGGCTTTAATAATTCCTTTTCCCTTATATGGAAAGCTAAGGCCACTGCCAATCCTCCTCCTGCACTATGTCCTCCTACTATGATATTTTCATTATTATATCTTGTTAATAAAAAATCATAACCTTCTGAAACATCTTCTATTGCCTTAGGAAATTTTTCATTAACTCTATAGTCAATGATAAAAACATCACTATTAGAAGAATATTTTGAATATAAATATGCGCCATCAAAATTAGTTGGATTAACAGGGATAATATAAGCACCACCATGAATTTGGTAAACTACTCTTTCATGGCTTCCACATTTAGGCTTTAATAAATAGCCTAAAGCATTCTTTAATTCAATAATTTCTAAATCAAATGAAGGATCAATTTTTACGCTATTAATATCGAAGGGTACATATTTATAATTTTTTAACTCTTTAATTATTTGGTTTTCTTTATATTTAAAGCTTTGATTACGCATTTTTTTAATCATTAATTTTGCTTTAAATGAAACCTTTGTAGTTTCAATTTTCATAAGAAACTCCTCACTTTTATTTTAAATTATTAGCTAATTCCTTTATAGTAGTTAATGTATTATCATTAGGTGCTGATAAAATTTTAACTACAGGTTCAACAAATGTAATATTTTTAGATTTTTCAAATTTAGATTGAATAACCTTAGCTGCCATAGGAGCCCAAGAGCCATTTTCAATAATACCAATTTTCTTATTTTGATAACCTCTTTCAGTTAATAATGAAATGAAATAATCCATAATAGGGAAAATTGTACCATTATAAGTAATTGTTGCTAAAACAATTCTATCATATCTAAATGCATCCTCTACAGATTCATGAATATCTTCTCTTGCTAAATCAGCAATTGCTACCTTAACACCAGCTTTTTTTAGTTCCTCTTCTAAAAGATGAGCAGCCTTAGCTGTATTACCATAAGCTGATGCATAAGCAATAAATACACCTTTTGTTTCAGATTCATATTTACTCCATGTATCATAAATATTTAAATAATAATCTAAATTATCACTTAAAATAGGTCCATGTAATGAGCAAATATGCTTTAATTCAACACCTGCTAATTTTTTTAATACTGCTTGGACCTGTGCACCATATTTTCCAACAATACCAAAATAATATCTTCTAGCTTCACAAGCCCAGCCTTCAGGATCATCATAATCATTTGCCCCAAATTTACCAAAGGCATCAGCTGAGAATAATATTTTATCATATGTATCATAAGCAAGCATTACTTCTGGCCAATGTACCATTGGTGCTGCAACAAATTTTAATGTGTGCTTACCTAACTCTAATAAATCTCCATCCTTAACCTCTAATTTATTTTCGATAGTCACATTAAAGAATTGTTCAATAATCTTAAATGATTTTGCATTAGATACAACTATAGTTTCTGGATATTCCTTTAAAAATTCAATAATATTTGCAGAATGGTCTGGTTCCATATGTAATACTACTAAATAAGTTGGCTTTTTATCCTTAATAGCATTTTTAATATTATTTAACCATTCATCCTTAAAATTAGCATCAACTGAATCCATAATAGTGATTTTTTCATCCATAATGACATATGAATTATAAGCCATTCCATTTGGAACATCATATTGTCCTTCGAATAAATCTACCTTGTGGTCATCAACACCAACATATAATACATCATTTGTTATTTTCATTTTTTTATTCCTCCCCAACAAAAAATCTCAATACTGAGCTTCCTAAATATGTTAATACATATTTGTTATCATAATATTCTAAATATTTTTTATTTTTTAAAGCTATTAATTCTTTTCTAATTTCATCTTTAGATAATGATTTTAATTTAGCAAAATCCATTTTTGGATCAAAGGCCTTAATAGATTGCATTAAAGCATCTAATGTTTTTTCTCTTTCCTTTACAAAAATAAACAATAGCTCCATTCCCTTATGATTAGGATCAATTAAAGATACAACCTCTTGTCCATAATTATCAATAAAATCATTTAGCTTATCAATATTTTCAAAAATAATTTGATTTAAGCAAAAGAATACTCTTGCAGCATCCTCAAATGATTCTAAGGCAATATATGGATTATTAAATATATCCTCATAATCTTCAGGCTCTAAATTAACAACTCCAACAATTAAACATAAATAGCTAATATTTAATTTAGCAAGCTTTCTTGCATAATCGATAGCTAATTTATCATTCTTTTTATAAACAGATGCTAAAAAGGCTAAAAATAAGAATTTAGAATGCTCCTCTTCCTTATAATATTCAATTGTCTTATTAAGTACATCATCATATTTTTTATTAGCTAATAAGGCTAATAAATAAAATACCTTTTGGTCCTGATGATTTTCAGGGTCTAATTTAATTAATTCCTTTGAAATTATAAAGCCTTCATCATAATTTTTATTATTAATATAGCGCATCATTAGCTTAAATAAATTTCTTAAATAGCTTCTTGCATCAATATTAAGCCATAATGTTCTTTCAAAATTATTAAAATCAATTTCCTTTTCTTTTTCTAAATATTTTTTATTTTCATCTAAAATAGCTTTTAAATTATTTATTTTATCATTTTCTGTTTTAGATTCTAATAAGACTAATTCTCCTTTTGCCTCATAATGATATGGGCAAATAGCAACTGCCTTTCTTAAAGCATCAATAACTAATTTTTCATCCTTTAATTCTAAGGCATTTTCAAATAATTCTTCTGCCTTAGAAAAATCATCTTCTAATTTGTATTGTCCACTATTATATAATTCAATAAATTCATTTTTAGCTTTTTCAAAATCAATATCAGGGTTATCATCTAAAAATTTTTGTAAAGCTCTATTAAAGTTTTCTGATGTTCTATTCATTTTTAAATATCCTTTTTCACATTTTTCTTTATTATAACATAAATTTATATTTTTTTAAAATTAATAAGAAAAAAGAATTAGATAGAAGCCTACCTAATTCTTTACTATAATTTCATTTGATATTAATTTATATTTTTTATTACCTATAGCCACATAACAATCATTATTATCTAAATAACAATTAAAATTATTAAAATCAGTAATTATATCAGATTTTTCATTTACCATAAATGAAAATACTGTATCATAATCTAAATCTAAGCTTGGACGATAACCATTAGCTATTAAATCTAGATGAGCATTAATAGTAACATAGATTTCTAAAAAGCCATCCTTTAAAATAGCATTTTTAATTATAAAGTCATTAAAATCATAAGCTTTAATAAAAAAATCTACAGTCACTTTAATCATCTCCTAGTCAACAAGCATTTTCCAATCAATTTCTTCTTTTTCTTTTAAATTTAAGAAACATTCATTAATTGGATCATTTGTTTTTTCAATTGCTTCAACAAATGTTTTAGCAACAGTTACAGCTCCATCATACATTAAATGAGAATGATCATCCTTACCATCTTTATATGTTTCATAAATATTAGGTCCAAAAATCATATGGAATTTTTTAGATTCTTCTTCACCTAATTTAGTATATAAATCCATAGTTAATTTATTCATATCAATACATGTATAGCCATTAACTTTCGCAAATTCAAGCATTGCCTTTGGATAATCACCATGAGAATTAACACAAACACCATTTTCAAATTTATGACGAGTAATAGATGTTGCAAAAACAACATGACAGCCTAATTCATTTGCCTTATCAGCAAAGAATTTTAAATTCTTTTGATATTCTCCAAATGGTTCTGTATATCTATTAGGATCATTAATTTTTTCATCATTATGACCAAATTGAACGATTAGGTAATCACCCTTTTTCATTCTTCCTAATACATAATCAAATCTACCTTCTGCAATAAATGATTTAGTAGATCTACCATTTTCAGCATAATCTTCAATTAAAACACCTGGTTTAACAAAAAGTTGTAATTGTTGTCCCCAACCATTTTGTGGATATGAATATATAGTATTATATTTCATAGTTGAATCGCCAATCATAAAAATTTTCATAACCTTAACCTCTTTATCTAAAAAAATAAGGAGTCATTTAAGACTCCTTCGTTTCAAAGTAATTATCTGTATTTCTTTCTAGCTGCTAGACGTCTTTCTTTACGCTCTACGCTTGGTTTTGCATAATATTGACGGTTCTTTGCCTCCTGAAGGTTACCAGATCTTGACACATCGCGTTTAAATCTACGAAGTGCGTCTTCAATACTTTCTTTTTCACGTACAACAATCTTTGGCATGCTAAGCCTCCCTTCTAGGACAAATTCCTTTACCATTATACACAAAGGAAACTTTGTTGTAAAGTCTTTTTTTCTATTTTTTGCAAAAATATTTTTATTTACAAGTGTTAAATTAATTTACCATAAATCTTTCCATTTTGGATTTTATCAATAACAACTGAAATATCTTCTCCAATTAATTTTTCATCATATGGTAATATAACCTGTAAGAAATTGCTAGTATGACCAACCATTTCCTTTGAATTTAGCTTTTGTTCAGGAATTACATCTAATGTTTGACCTAAAAATTTATTAGCATATTCTAATTCTAATTCATCTGAAAGCTTAATTAAATCTAAAGCTCTTTCCTTTTTAATAGAATCCTTAACCTGTGGCATTAAAGCCGCTTTAGTATGAGCACGTCTTGAATATGGGAATACATGAATCTTTGAAAAGCCAATTTCTTTACAATAAGCTTTAGATTTTAAATATTCTTCATCAGTTTCAGTTGGAAAGCCTACAATAACATCAGCTGTTAAGCTAATATCAGGTCTAGCTTCTCTAATTTTCCTTACCCTTTCAGTAAAGAATGCTAAATCATATCTTCTATTCATTGCCTTTAATACTGGATCTGATCCACATTGTAAAGGTAAGTGAAGGTGATTTGCAATAACCTTAGAATTCTTCATTAATTCAATAAAATGATCGTCAACCTCATTTATTTCAATTGATGAAACTCTTAATCTTTTTAAAAGAGGTACTTCCTTTAAGATTCTTTCAACAAGGCCTGAAAAATTTAAGCCATTATCAAAATATCTTCCTGTATGAATTCCTGATAAAACAACTTCCTTATAACCATTTAATGTTATATTTTTTAATTCTTCAATTACCTTATCAGCATTCTTACATCTAACAGGACCTCTAGCAAAAGGAATAATACAGAATGAACAGAAATTTTCACATCCATCCTCAATTTTAACAAACGCTCTTGTATGATCATATGATGTTACATCTAAAGGCTCATAGGTATGCATATGTAATACATCAATAATATTTACATATTTTTCCTTTTTAGGCTTATTGATAGCTTCTAATATTTTATCAACGATTTCTTTTTTATTACCATTACCAACTAAAATATCAACGCCTTCAATGCTTAAAGCCTCTTCATTTGTTTGAACATAACAGCCACAAGCACAAATTAAAGCATTAGGGTTCATCTTAATGCATTTTCTAATCATCTTTCTACTTTTAGCATCTGCCATATTAGTTACAGAGCATGTGTTAATTACAAAAACATCGCAATCCTCACTTGCTTCTTTAACCTCAAATCCATTATCTTCTAATGCTTCCTTTAAAGCATTTGATTCATAAATATTAACTTTGCAGCCTAATGTAATAAAGCCTACCTTCATTTATTTCAACTCCATCTCATATGATATGCTAGATAGCACATATGATGCTGCTGTTTCAGTTCTTAAAATTCTAGGACCTAATCCACAAGCAATAAATCCTATAGATTCTAAATACTTTAATTCAGCCTCATCGATTCCTCCCTCAGGACCAATCAAAACTGCAACTCTATCATCTTTTTTTAAAGATTTAACAATCCCTTTAAAATTAACTAAATCGCCCGTTTTAGAGGATTCTTCATAACAAAGAATTAATTTATCATATTCCTTAAAATCAATCTCTTTAAGGTTTAAAATATCAATAACCTTAGGAATTATTAATCTGAATGATTGTTCAGATGCTTCCTTAGCTATTTTTCTAAATCTTTCAAGCTTAGATTCCTTCTTTTTTGGGTCTAATTTAAATAAGCTTCTTTTCATAATAGTAGGAACAAAAGCAAAAGCACCAAGCTCTGTAGAATGCTTAATAATTTCTTCTAATTTATCACCTTTTGGATATCCTTGGAAAATAGTGACTTTAACTGGAAGCTCATTATTAGCCTTTAATTCCTCTATAATTTCAAATGTAACCTTATCCTTAGCAATTGATGTAATTTTAGCTAATACACATCTTTCTTCATCAGATACTAAAATTTCATCACCAATTTTAGAACGCATTACTGTTGAAATATGAAATGCATCATCTGTGTCGATGATGCATTGGTTAAGCTTATCTTTAGATATAAAATACTTTTGCATTATAGATTCTTATTCTTGTCATATTTTAACTTCATTAATGTTACTAATGGAGTTGAAATGACTAATCCTAAGAAATTAACTGAACAGCTAAGTAGAGCTTGTAAAACTGCAGTTGCACCTGCACCAGCATCAATATAATAAATTAATTGATATATTAAAGCAACAAGTGTAAAAGCAATAAATAAAAAATATACAACCCATGCAGTTACATATAATTTGCCAATTACAGGATGTAAATTGTTATTTGCAGCCTTCATTACTTCAGCAAATGTTTGTTCATCCATTAATTCTAATTCTACGACATCATAACCATAAGGCTTAACATCTTGTTTTGCTGAATCATCACCCTTATTATTTTCTACTAAAGGACAAATAAATAATAATTGCATTGTTTCAACGTTACGATATAAAGTATAAATACCTTTATATTTTTTCTTTGTTTCAAGACGTTCTAATTTAGAAAAATCATATGTTCCTTTAACTTCAGTTTGCTTTAAGCATCCTGCTTTAACTAAAGCTACAGCTTTTTCATAATCCTTTCTATTACGTTCAGCAATTAAAAGCTTTTCATATTCTTTTAATTCAGGAAGTGGTTTTCCTTCATATACTAAATCTTGTTCTGGTTCTTCCATTAAATCAAATTGATTTTGTTCCATAATAGGCATCCTCCTAAAAAATCAACATTTGCTATATTATAACAACTTTTGAATTAAGTTTCAACTAACCAAAAAACGATTAAATAATTTATTATTTAAATCATGAAAAAAAGGTCGCATAACTTGCGACCATTTTAACTAATTCTTAAAATTTGAAATAAATTTATCCCAGAAGCTCTTTTTCTTTTCTGTTGTAACATTTCCTAATTGTTCAAATAACTTTCTTTCTTCTTGTGATAAAGAAGTTGGAGTTACAACCTTAAGAGTAACGATTTGATCACCCTTAGACATACCGCCCTTTGGATTTTTAGTTCCTTTACCCTTAAGCTTAATTTGAGTTCCAGTTTGAGTACCTGCAGGAATCTTTAAAGTTTCATCACCATCAATAGTTGGAACCTTTATTTCATCACCTAATGCAGCTTGTGTAAATGTGATAGGTACCTCAAGTAAAATATTTAAGCCATCACGTTTAAATTCTTTATGCTCACCACAAACAAATTTAATATATAAATCACCATTAGGTCCACCATTATAACCAGCAGGTCCCTTTTCAGCTAAACGCATAGTCATACCAGTTTGAACACCTGCAGGAATATTGATTTCAATATCCTTAGTTGTTCTAATTCTACCTGTACCACTACAATAAGGACACTTCTTTGTTATAACCTTACCCTTACCACCACAATCTGGACATGTAGTTTGAACAGTTGATGAACCAAAAATTGTTTGTTGACGGATAAATACTCTTCCTTGTCCTTTACATTTATCACATGTTTTTACATCTGATTTAGATGCCGCACCTGTACCACCACATTGGATACATTCTTCATCTGCAGCAAGTCTAATTCTTTTCTTACAGCCATGAACAGCTTCATCAAATGTAATATTTAATGCTTTTTCTACATCATCACCTTGTCTAGGCTGATTAGAATTTCGGCTTGATCTTGCACCACCACCGAAGAATGCATTTAATATGTCATCAAATCCGCCAAAGCCTCCTGCACCTCCGAAGCCACTAAAGCCTTCAGCGCCGCCGAAGCCTGCATTAGGATCAGCTGAACCAAATTGGTCATATCTAGCCTTTTTTTGTTCATCACCTAAAACATCATAAGCTTCATTTATTTCCTTAAATTTTGCCTCAGCACCAGGTTCTTTATTTACATCTGGGTGATATTGCTTTGCAAGCTTTCTATAAGCTCTTTTAATTTCATCAGCAGATGCGTTTTTATCAACACCTAGTGTTGCATAATAATCTTTATTTGGCATAGTATTACCTCACAAATCGAAGGGCCAGTTGTGGCCCTTCAAGTATATTTTATTTAAATTATTGAACGTCTGAGAAATCAGCATCAACTGTGTTGTCATCCTTCTTATCAGAAGAAGATTGACCTTGGCCAGCTTGGCCTTCTTGAGCTTGTTGATATGCCTTAACAGCAATATCTTGAGCAACCTTTTCTAAAGCTTCCTTCTTTTCTTTGATATCAGCGATATTCTTAGATTCTAATGCCTTTTCTAAGTCCTTAATTAGGTTTTCAGCATTTTCCTTTTCAGCAGGATCAACATTCTTTAAATCATTTAAGGCTTTATTAGTTTGGAAAATTAATTGGTTAGCTTCATTAATTAAATCAGCTTCTTCCTTACGAGCCTTATCTGCTTCAGCATTTTCTTCTGCTTCCTTAACCATTCTTTCGATTTCAGCATCAGATAAGCCAGAACCAGATTGAATAGTAATCTTTTGTTCTTTACCAGTACCTAGGTTCTTAGCAGAAACATTAACGATACCATTAGCATCGATATCGAACTTAACTTCAATTTGAGGAACTCCTCTTGGAGCAGCAGGAATATCACCTAATTGGAATCTACCTAATGTCTTGTTATCAGCAGCCATTGGTCTTTCACCTTGTAATACATGGATATCAACAGCTGGTTGGTTATCAGCAGCAGTTGAGAATACTTGGCTCTTTGAACAAGGAATAGTTGTATTTCTTTCAATTAACTTAGTGAATACACCACCTAATGTTTCGATACCTAATGAAAGTGGAGTAACATCTAGTAATAATACATCCTTAACATCACCAGTTAATACACCACCTTGAATTGCAGCACCCATAGCTACAACTTCATCTGGGTTAACACTCTTATTAGGTTCCTTACCTAATTCTTTCTTAACTAATTCTTGAACAGCAGGGATACGAGTTGAACCACCTACTAATAATACTTGGTCTAGATCCTTTGGAGTTAATTTAGCATCCTTTAATGCACGTCTAACTGGTCCTAAGCATCTATCAACTAGATGACGAGTTAAATCATCAAATTTAGCTCTTGTTAAAGTCTTAGTTAAATGTAGAGGACCTGCAACACCCATAGAAATGAATGGTAAAGAGATTTCAACAGATGTAATACCTGATAAATCCTTCTTTGCCTTTTCAGCTGCATCCTTTAATCTTTGAAGTGCCATCTTATCAGCTGATAAGTCAACACCATTTTCCTTCTTAAATTCATCTACTAACCAGTCCATAATGCACTTATCGAAGTCATCGCCACCTAATACATTATCACCAGCAGTTGATAATACTTCAAATGTACCATCAGCTAAAGATAGAATAGATACATCGAATGTACCACCACCAAGGTCGAATACTAATACTGTTTGTTCCTTATCAGTCTTATCAATACCATAAGCTAATGCTGCAGCTGTTGGTTCGTTGATAATTCTTAATACGTCAAGACCAGCAATCTTACCAGCATCCTTAGTTGCTTGACGTTGAGCATCATTGAAGTATGCAGGAACTGTAATAACAGCCTTATCAACCTTTTCACCTAAGTAAGCTTCAGCAGTCTTCTTTAAGTTTTGAAGAATCATAGCTGAAATTTCTTGTGGAGTATATTTTTTACCATTTACATCTACTTTATAAGTTGCATCGCCCATATGACGCTTGATTGATGAAATAGTATTAGGGTTAGTGATTGCTTGACGCTTTGCAACATCACCAACTTGGATTTCATCACCCTTAAATGCAACTACAGATGGAGTAGTTCTTGAACCTTCTGGGTTAGCAATAACCTTAGATTCACCAGCTTCCATTACACATACACATGAATTTGTTGTACCTAAATCGATACCAATAACTTTATTTGACATAATTACATTACCTCTTCTTTATTTTCTTCTTTTACTTCTTGTTTTTTCTTTCCTACAACAACCATTGCAGGTCTTAAAACTCTATCCTTGTACATATAGCCTTCTTGCATAACCTTTAAAACTTTGTTATCTTCATCAGATTCACAAGTTTCAACAGCTTGCATTACCTTAGGATCAAATTCCTTACCTAAAGATTCAATATGAGCTAATCCTTCAGCCTTTAATACATCTAAAAGCTGATTAGCAATCATTTGGAATCCGATTTGGTAATTTTTAACCTCAGGATTTTCACTTGGCATATTTACAATCTTAATAAGCATATCAATTGGGTTGATTAATTCACCAACAACCTTTTGAGATGCATATTTTCTATCTTTAATAGCTTGTTCATTAATTCTACGCTTTGTGTTTTCCATTTCAGCGTATACCTTTAAATATTCATTTTTAAGCTCAGCATAATCAGCTTCAAGCTTAGCTATTTTTTCTTTATCTTTATTTTTCTTCTCTTTCTTTTCTTCTTTTTTAGCTTCTTCCTTAGATTCAGTTTCTTTAACCTCTTCTTCAGCTAAAGCTTCATCTTTTATTTCTTCTTTAACTTCTTTTTTATTCTCTTCCAAAATATCCACACCTACTTTTTATCCAATTTATCCATACTTTTAGCAACATATTCTAAAAGAGGAATAACGCCACGATAATTCATTCTCTTAGGACCTACTAATACGATAGTACCGTATTCACCATCTCCAATGAAATATGGCATTGAAACAATTGAACATTCCTCAAGACCTTTACATAGGTTTTCAGCACCAATGTGAATCTTAATACCAACCTCTTGCGAATTGAATCTTCTTACTGAATCATCATCTACTGCTTTAATAATATTTTGCATTACCTGATAATCCTGTAATTCAGGCTGATTGAACAATCTTGATAGGCCTGAATCATAAGTTTGAATATTTAAGAATCTTGAAAATCCTTTAATCATGAAATTTAAAATATCATCTCTAAAGTCAACCATTTGTCTAATTCTAGGCTTAGCTGCTTCCTTAGATAGAATATCTCTTATTTCTGATATTGAATGCTCATACATTGCATTATCAAACATTTGAATGATTCTTAATAAATCATCCATATTATAACCATTAGGAATTGAAATCTTTTGAGATTGTACAGAACCATTGTTAGTAACAATTAATAAAACAGCTTCATCATTAGAAAGAGGAACAATTTCCATCTTCATAACATTCGCATAATCATTGCTTGATAAATTAATTGCTGCATAATAACCAGTTAATTCACTTATGAAATCTGTAACCTTCTTTAAAGCTTCTTCCTTAGTTAAATGCTCATTATCTAGAATCTCATCAATATAATTGAAATATTTAGATACCTCATCATCTCTTGTAAATAAATGATCTATATAATATCTATATCCAATTTCTGATGGAACTCTACCAGATGAAGTGTGAGTCTTTTCAAGATAGCCATCTTCTTCTAGACTCTGCATATCATATCTTATTGTTGCTGAAGAATAATCTAAGAATGGTTTTCCTGTTAACACCTTAGAACCAACAGGCTCATTAGATGAAACATATTCTTCAATTATAGCTTTCAAAATCAGCTTTTGTCGATCTGATAACATATAATCACCTCTTTGCACTCATCTTTCTTGAATGCAAATATATTATAAAACAATATTTTGGCACTGTCAACATTTTAGTGCTAAAAAGTCTAAAAAGAAAAAACAAGGCAATCGCCTTGTTAATCTTTTTTATAATAATGTAATATTATTCTTCTTTAATAATTCTAAATCCTCATCTGTCCAAACAGAAGCTTGAACCTCACCAATATGAGCTTTTCTTAAAAAGAACATACATAATCTTGATTGGCCAATACCACCACCAATAGTTAAAGGAAGCTTTCCAGAAATAACATCCTTAACATATGGGTTTTCAAGTTTATATTCTTCATGATGTTCTTTAATTTGAGATTGGATAGAATCGCTATCTACTCTAATACCCATTGAAGAAATTTCAAATGGAATATCTAATACATCATAATATAATAGGATATCACCATTATATTTCCAATCATCATAGTCAGCAGCTCTTCCATCGTGAGGTTCTCCATTAGATAATTTATTACCAATATTCATTAAGAATACTGCCTTTTTTTCTTTACAAATTAAATATTCTCTTTCATTTGGAGTTTTATCAGGATACATTTGTAATAATTCTTCAGATGTAATAAAGAAAATATCTTTTGGTAGTTCAATATATAATTTAGGGAATTTTTGATAAATCTTATTTTCTAATTCTCTAATACAAGAATAAATATCAGTTACAGTATTTTTTAAAAATTCAACATTTCTATCTTCCTTAGAGATAATCTTTTCCCAATCCCATTGATCTACATAAGCAGAATGCATTGTATCTAAATCTTCATCACGTCTAATCGCATTCATATCAGTATATAATCCTGTATGATTTACAAAGCCATAACGGGCTAACGCATTTCTTTTCCATTTTGCTAAAGATTGAACAATTTCAACTTCCTCTTTAACATTATGAATATCAAAACTTACTCTTCTTTCCCAACCACATAAATTATCATTTAAGCCTGTTGAAGGAAAAACGAATAAAGGTGCTGATACTCTTGTTAAATGTAGCTTTTCAGCTAATAATCTTTCAAATGTATCTTTAACATACTTTATTGCAATTTCTGTTTCTAATAAATTTAATTTTGGTTCATAATCTTTTGGTATAATTAGTCTTTTCATGAGCAATTCCTCCTCATTTTCAAAATATAGACCCATTTTATCACATTTTATTTTATAAAAAAAGTATTTTAATATTTAAAATTCAAAAACGAAGCCATTTTTTTGAAAATTATTCATTTAAATATGGGTTATAGCATATTTCATCTTCAATAGTTGTAGTTTCATTATGTCCTGGATATACTTTTATATAGCCAGGAAGATTCTTTAATTTTTCTAAAGAATTCTTCATTTTATTAAAATCACCATTAGGAAAATCAGTTCTTCCTATGCTTCCATTAAATAGTGTATCACCACTAAATAATATTTCATCATCCATTAAAAAACAAATAGAACCATTTGTATGGCCTGGTGTTTCAATAACCTTAAAGCTATAGCCTAATAAATTAATAATATCATTTTCTTTTACTTTTCTAATATCAAGCATTCCTTCATTATAAGGATTAGATCTTCCTACCATATCATATAAGGATTCAAAGGTATCATAAAATTGATTCAATTCTTTTTCTGATATATAAATAGGTAAATCTAAAAAATAGCTTATACCATCAATATGATCTACATGTCCATGAGTTATAAAAATAGCTTTAGGAATATATTTTTCTTTAATATAATCAGCAACCCTTTTATAATTTAGACCTGGATCAATAATAATACATTCTTTTTTATCATTTGAAATAATATAGCTATTAGTAAAAAAAGAGCCTGTTGTAAATTTTTCAATCATTTTTCTTACCCCACCTTATTATTTTATACATAATAATTATTGATGCGATTGATACTAATATAACTATTCCATTTAAAAATAGCATTATCGTCTTCATTGCATAATCCATAGTTCCATTTTCATTAATTAAAGAAAAAGCAAGTAAAAAAATAGTATAAAATGCTAAAACAATATTACTTAATTTAACATCCATTAAATATATATTTTTTTCAACAATTGTTCTTTTAATATGCATAAAGGCAAAAGTCATTTTTAAAGTTGCATATAATGCATAAGCATAAATAAACCAATCTAAAAAGAATCCGTTATATTCCTTTTCAACTAAAACATAAACTAAAAGTGAAGGAATTAATAAATAAATGATGCTTGATGCAATAGCATAAATTCTTCCTATCATAAGAATAGATTTATTCTTTTTATATAATATATAGGTACTTATTCTTAATAAACTCATTAATGAATAAAATAGAATTGCTCCTATTAAAAATAAGGAGCCTCCATTTACCATAATTAAAGCGTTAAAAAAGGCCATACCTATATTGCCTATAATTGCTGCGATAATATTTAAATTGTAATAATTGTAAATGACCTTATAGCCTCTATATAATTCTTTCATATTTTATTACCATAACAATTTTACCTTATAAAAAGAAAAAAAGCCATATCTGGCTTTATATCTTTTAAGAATAAAATTACTTCTTTTCTTTGTGCTCTGTATGCTTACGGCAATGAGGACAATACTTTTTGATCTCCATTCTTTCAGGAGTTGTCTTCTTATTCTTGTCTGTGTAGTAATTTTCATTCTTACATTCAGAACAAATTAATTTTACTAAGTCACGCATGTTTATATCCCTCCAGACTTGAAGATAGTTCCTAACGTATTATATCAAATAAAAAATGGGAAATCAATATAAATTTTTTAGATTTTATTTTTTAGTAAAATAAGTGTATAATATCTTCGGTGATAAAATGTTATTAAGAGAAAAAACTAGAGTAGTTAAGGTCGGAAATCGTCTATTAGGTGGTTCTAATCCAATCTTAATTCAAAGTATGTGTAATACAAAAACAAAGGATGTTGAAGCTACAGTAAAACAAATTAATGAGCTTGAAGCCTTAGGCTGCGATATTATAAGAGTTGCTGTATTAGATAAAGAGGATGCTTATTCTATTTCTAAAATAAAAGAAAAAATAAATATTCCTTTAGTTGCAGATATCCACTTTGACCCTGAGCTTGCTTTAATCGCAATTAAAGAGGGCGTAGATAAAATTAGATTAAATCCAGGAAATATTTCTGATAAAGAAAAAATTAAAGAAATTGTAATGGAATGTAAAAAAAGACAAATTCCAATTAGAATTGGTGTTAATTCAGGTTCCCTACCAAAGGATTTAGCATTAAAGCCTGAATCATTTATTGAAGCTGCAAAGCGCCATGTTGAAATTTTAGAGGAATTAGATTTCCATGATATTGTAATTTCTTTAAAGGCCTCAAATGTTGATTTATGCTACGAGGTATATAAGCTTGCTGCAAAAACATTCCCATATCCTTTACATGTAGGTGTTACAGAGGCAGGTACAGTATTTAAAGGATTAATTGCTTCTTCTATTGGCTTATCAAAGATTTTAGAAGATGGAATCGGAAATACTATTAGAGTTTCTTTAACAGATGATCCTAAATATGAAATTTGGGCTGCAAAAGAAATTTTAAATGAATGTCATTTAAAGGATAATGTACCTACATTAACATCTTGCCCTACATGTGGTAGAACTCAAGTAGATTTAATTCCTATTGCTAAAGCTGTTGAAGAATATTTACAAACAGTTCATAAAAAGATTCATGTTGCTGTAATGGGCTGTATTGTAAATGGTCCTGGTGAGGCTAAGGAAGCTGATATCGGTATTGCTGGTGGAAAAGGTAAGGCTGTAATTTTCAAAAAGGGTGTACCTTTTAAAACAGTTGATGAAAAAGATGTAATAGCTGAACTTAAAAAAGAGATTGACTTATTCTAAAGTCAATCTCTTCTTTTTTTATTTAACAACCTCATTTTGTTTTTCATCATAATATAATCTTAATGCAATACATCTTGCTAAAGTTGATATAACATCAATTTCTTGAAGCTGCCAAATTCTATTGATATTGCACATATCACATCTAACATAACCATATGTTTTATCAAATGCTTGAATTCTTGCAATAACAAATGAATTAATATTTTGCTCTACTAAATTATAAAATAATGATTCAGATAATGGTTTAACAACATTTCTTTGAGAAGCATATAATAAACCATGACTTCCTGCTGCCTGATTTAAATGAGCAATAGGAATATGACTAAATTCTTTTACTACTGATAATTTATGAACAGTACTGAAAAACATCGAAGTTTTTCCTTCAACACAAATATGCTCAACATTTAAACAGCTCATTAAATATTTAATAGCATTATCAATACATGTTCTTGAATCATTCTTTGAATTGAAAACAGTTGAAAATATTTGTTCATTTATTTCAACATAGGCCTTATCAACTAATCTTGATTTATTTACATCAATTTTAGCATGCTTTTCAGGTAAATAAATAATGAAGCAATTTCTTCCTTTCAACTTACCTCTATATAAAGCCTTATCAGTCTTATCAAATAATTCTTCAAATTTAACACCATCTATAGGATGACGAGTTAGACCAGCTGTAAATGTTAAAGGCTCTTTAATAGGAAAATCAACATCTTTTCTCATTTGAACATTTAGTACATGAGAGTTTTTCCATACCTCATCATATTCTTCAACATTTTCAATAACATACATAAATTCATCGCCACCAAAACGGCCAACGATTGCACTTTCACCTAAAATTTCACATAGTGATTTAGCAAAATGCTCTAAGACTCTATCACCTGTTAGATGACCATATGAATCATTAATGCTTTTAAAATTATCAATATCAACTAAACAAAATGAAAATTTTGTTCCCTGCTTAATTAAATATTCAACATAAGAAAAGAATACAGACCTATTTAAAACATGAGTCAATGAATCAAAGGCATAATCAAGATTTTGTGTTTTAAAGAATTCATGCTTAGCTATTGTTTCTATATTCATATACAACACCTCCAACCTATCTTAAAAACGCTTTCTTATTTATTTTTATTATAATATAAATAATGTTTTTTTGTCAATTTAAAGGCATAGTTTCATAAGCATCTTTTTAATAACTTTGCATAAAACTATCATTTGAGCATTATTTTTAACAATTATGTCCTTTTGATTTTTATTTCCAACCTCTAAATTAATCTTTACCTTATCATCAGTTTTAGTAAAAGCATTAGCCATTGCTTGTTTAGAAAAATGAACACTTTCACAAGCAAAATTATATAATTTATCAAATCCTTTATAATCCTTTGCAACATTCTTTTTCAAATATCCATCACTCATATTTTGTTCTGTTGCCTCATCAACTATAATATCTGATACCCTTTGGCCATTATTAACCATATCAACATATGTTGCAAGACCAATTTCTTTTGCCGCTTCTATTGCAAGGCAATTATCACATAATAATCTTAATAATGATATTTGAATTGTAATATTATATTTTTTAAGTGCATATTTTGCAGTATCAATAATATCAATTGCTTTTTTAATAATCATTGCTGAAAAAGCAACCTCTACTTTAGTAACTGATTTATGGATACTAAATATATATTTCATTAAATTAATTAAATCCTCTTGAGCACTATTTAGCTTTTCTAATTCTTCTGTCATTTTCTTTATAAATTTAGCTATATATAAGCTATTATCTCCTTATTAATTGATTTTAACAAAAATAACAAAAGAAAAAAAGTGCATAAGCACTTTTTACATATCTTTTAATTCAATATTCAATAGTTCTAATTTAGTCGCAATATAATTAGCCATTACCTGTAAAATATCTTTATGTAATGATTGCCAAATTCTACCTTGCTCATTATTATTTATATCAGCTCTTAAATATCCAAATAGATGATCATTAATTCTAATTCTTACATAATTAATTGAATAAATCTTATCATTTTGTAATCTTCTTAAAAGCCTTGATGATTTATCATCATCAGTTATAGCATTTTTAGTAAATATTGGATTATCACCAATAAAATGGCTCTTTAATTCCTCATAAGGTAATGGGTAAAATGGTGTATCATTACATAATTTATGTCTACATTCACAATATAGGTTAGATTCATCCTGTAAGCACAAATGATCTATCATAAAATAATCAACAAAATATTCAAACGTAGCCTTTATATTTTCCTTTAAATTATTTCCTTCAACAATATTTCTATAAACTATATTATGTAAATATGTTGATGAAACAACCTTATCTCTTTCTGTTTTTAAATTAATATCAGCATGTTTTTCAGGAAGATAAATAATAAAACAATTTCTTCCTTTCATTTTACCTCTATATAAAGCTTTATCAGAAAGCTCAATAATACCATCAATAGTAGTTGAATTTAATGGATATCTTGCACAACCTAATGTTAAAGTTATTCCAGCCTTTTTTATTTCTTCTGCCTCAATTGTTTTTGGTAAATTTAAAATATCAAAGCATAATTTCCAAGTTTGATCATAATCAAAGTCGCCTGGAAATACCATAATAAATTCATCGCCACCATATCTAGCAACAGTACCATTATTCTTAATTAAATTCTTTAAAGCTTTAGCGAATTCTGCTAAAACTAAATCTCCAAATTTATGACCATAGTTATCATTAATATTTTTAAAATTATCGATGTCTACGAAACAAAATAAAAAAGGCATCTTCCTATTGGTTAACTCAATCATATATTCTGTTAATACAGACCTATCAAAAATTTTAGTTAGAGGGTCTAATCTTTCTAGCTTGTCATTAAAAAATTCTTTTTTCATATTAAAACCTCAATTGTTAAAAGCATATCTTTATCTAAATTGTACTATATTAATGGGAAAAATGCAAAAAAAAGAAGCAGTTTTTCACCACTTCTGATTTTTTTATTCTCTACTAAAAGATGCAATATACATTACTAATCTTAAAATTTCTAAATAAATATATACTAAGCTTACCATTAAGCCTAATGAAACGCTCCATTCAGCTTTCTTTGAGCAACCAGCATCTACTACCATTTGAGCTTCCTTAAAATTTAATAATAAGCAGAAAATACCATATATTAAATAAATAAACTCAATGAAAATCATTAAACCTAAATATGTTTTAACATCAGCAATATAAATAGATGCGATGATTGTGATAATCATAATAGGAATAAATGATAATAAGAATGCAAACATAAAGCTTCTAAATTTAGTTCCTACTCTTATAATACCTGTAGAAAATAAAATTAACATTGCAGAAAATACAATTAATGTTCCAGCTAAAGCAATAGCAACAACACCTTGGACATAAATATCAGCAATTAAAGAAATTGCACCAATAACTAAACCTTCAGCTATTGCATAAACAAAGCTTGCTACCTTAGCTGCTCTTTCACTTAGTCTTCCGACTAATACTGCTATTAATCCAACAATTAAAGAAACTATTAAAACTGCACTAAATGCACCTAATCTACCATTAGCAATAATTTGTGGTAAATAGTAATAAACCGCAGCACTGATTAAGATTGTAATACCTAATAATATGAAAGTCTTTATACAAATGCCTTTATATGTTGCTTTTTCAGCATCATAATAGGCTGCGCCACTTTCAATATTAGAAAATAATGGACTTGTTCTCATGAAAAATCCTCCTTAAACAAGTCCATTATATCATATATTTACATTTTTTCTCGTTTTTTTGCAATTTCACATAAAATCACAAAATTAGAATTCAAATGCGAAAAGTCCAACTTCCTTTTCCTTGTCTTCATCTGGTAAATCACCAAACACATGCATTATATTAAATTCATCAAACAATGAAGAATTTAATTTAGTTCTTTTTAAAACATCAGCCTTAGATGTAAATTCATGTTCTTCTCTTGCTTGAACAATACCTAAAGCAACAGATTCACCAAGCTTATCAACAGCAATAAATGGAAGTCTTATATTTCCATCTTCTACCTCAAATACAGTAGCTGATGATTTTTTAATATCAACTGGTAAGAATTTAATACCACGCTTAGTCATTTCATATGCAACCTGAAGTGATGTAATCATATCATCATCTTTGGCTGTTTGATCAGGCTTATTCTTAATCTCTTCAATCTTTGCAGCAATAGCGATAGGTCCACCTAAGAATGCTTGAACATTATAAGCTTTTGCACGTTTAGAAAACCAAGCTGAATAGAATAATGCTGGAGAATATACTTTAAACCAAGCAATTCTTAATGCCATCATAACATAGGCTATAGCGTGAGCCTTAGGGAACATATATTCAATTCTTTCACAAGACCAAATATACCAAGGATCTACCTTACAAGCCTCTAAATCCTTTTTAAAGCCATCATTCCATTTAGCAATATCATCCTTATTACCCTTATGTAATTTACCTTTTCTTACAAATTCCATAATCTTAAATGCCTTTAATGGCTCAAGATGATATTTATTAATTAAGTCAACCATGATATCGTCACGACAACCTATAATATCCTTAAATGGAATTACACCAAATGGACTCTTTTCAGATACTAATTCTTGCGCATTTGTTGCCCAAACGTTAGTACCATGTGATAAACCTGAAATTTTTACTAATTGGGCAAAAGTTTTAGGCTTTGTTTCAAGTAGCATTTGACGAACGAAATTAGTACCAAATTCAGGTACAGCAAATGAAGCAACCTGGCTTCCTAAATCCTCAGGCTTTAAGCCAATTACTTCTGTTTCATTAAATAATTTATATAATTCCTTATCATCAACTGGAATTTCTTGTGGAGTACTAAATGGGAAATCCTCTTGATGCTCATGTACATAATCCATTAAATATTTAATAATAGTAGGATCATCGTGACCAAGTACATCTAGCTTAAGTAAGTTATTTTCAAATGAGTGATAATCATAATGAGTTGTTCTAAATGCGTTAGTAGGATCATCTGCAGGATATTGAATAGGGGTAACATCAAAAATATCAATTCTATGAGGTACAACTACAATTCCTCCTGGGTGTTGACCTGTTGAACGCTTAATACCAACTAAATGAGTAGCAATTCTATCCATTTCACAAGATCTAAAATTCTTACCCTTACGTTCACAATATCCCTTTACATAACCATAGGCGTTCTTATCAGCAATAGTACCTACAGTACCACCTCTAAAGGCATATTCATAACCGAAAATACTTCTTATAAATTCGTGAGCTCTTGCTTGATAATCACCTGAGAAGTTTAAATCAATATCAGGTACCTTATCTCCATCAAATCCTAAGAATGTTTCAAACGGTATATCATGTCCATCCTTCTTCAATGGCTTACCACAAACAGGACATAATTTATCTTCTAAGTCGAAGCCATCATCAACGGCCTCTAAATAAGGCATTAATGCTTTTTCATTATCAGTCATACCATATTGTTCTTTTTCAGCCTCACTTAATCTAATTGCATGGAATTTACAATTAGGACATCTATAGTGAGGAGCTAAGGCATTAACCTCTGTTATATTCATCATTGTTGCAACAACAGATGAACCAACTGAACCTCTTGAACCTACAATATAGCCATTTTCAAGTGAGTTTTTAACCATTAAATGAGAAACATAATAAACTGATGCATAACCATTTGAAATGATAGAATTTAATTCTCTATCAATTCTTGCCTTAATGATTGGATGTGGGTTTTCACCATACATCTTTAATGTATTTTCCTTAACTATTCTTTCAACTTCTCTTTCGATTGAAGGAACAAATAAAGGAGCCCCCTTAAATTCATCATCAGCTGGTGCGAACATATCAGGCTTAAATGTTTCAAATCTTTCAATTTGATCAGCAATTAAATTAGTATTTGTAACAACAATTTCATATGCTAAATCCTTATCTAAGAATGAAAATTCATCAAGCATTTCTTTAGTTGTTCTTAAATGTGCATCTGGTTCAACTGCATATCTTGCAAGTCTATGAACACCACCACCAATTTGTGGTGAATTAATTAAAATAGATCTATATTTTTTATCAATAGGTCGTAAATAATGTGAATTTGAAACTGCAACTACAGTTTTACCTAATTTCTTTGCAGCATTAATTATTTTTAAAATTATTTCTTCTATGTTTTTCTTACCCTCAGGTAAAGAATCATATAAGTGAGCATATCCTGATGGAGGTAAAACCTCAACATAATCAAAATATTTTATTTCTTGCTCTAATTCTTCTTCACTTCTTAAATATGCATATTCAAATACCTTACCTAAATAAGTACCAGAACCAACTAAAATACCTTCACGATACTTTTCAACAACACTCTTTAAGCATCTAGCATCACCTGATAGGTGAGTAGTTAAGGCATCTGATAAAATTTTATACATATTTTTAAAGCCAACTAAATTCTTAGCTAAAATATCAATTGAAAAAGCAATTTCATTTTTATAATGAACTTCCTTTTTAATTATTTTATTAATATCAGAATACATTCTAACATCCATCATAGCTAAATCATTTAGCATAGATAAGAAACATAAAGCAGTAACTCTTGTATCATCTGATGCTCTATGATGATGCTCTTGCTTAACCTTATAATATTTACATAAATTCTTTAAATCGAATTTCTTTTCATCTGGAGATAAAGCTCTAAATAAATTCAATGTATCAATTACAGGGAATTCTTCAATAGGTATATTATGCTTTTTAGCTTCCATATAAGTCATACCAACGTCGAATTTAGCATTATGAGCAACCAAAATTGCACCTTTTGAAAATTCTAAGAATTTAGTTAATGCTTCTTCAATTGTTGGAGCATCCTTAACATCATCATCAGTAATAGATGTTAATTCTGTAATCTTTTCAGGAATATGTCTTAATGGATTAATGAATGTTTCGAATTGATCAATAATTCCACCCTTATAAACCTTATGAGCACCTATTTCAATAAAAGTATCATAGCTTTGTGAAAGACCAGTTGTTTCAATATCGAAAACAACAAATGTTGCATCTCTTAAGGATGCATCAAAGCCTTCATGCTCATTATATGTAATAAAGAATGCATCATCATCAATAAAAGGTAATTCAACACCAAATATTGGTTTAATATTAGGAAATTTCTTCATTACATGCTCAACTTCAGGAATTACATAAACACCAGATCTATCAGTAAAGCCCATAGCCTTCCAGCCCCATGAATCAACTAGCTTTAAATATTCAGGACCATCAGCTAAGCCATCAAGTGTAGACATTTTTGTATGAGCATGAAGCTCAACTCTTTTAATTGGTTCATCATCTGTTACAGTCTCAACAATATGCTTACCAATAATTTCAATATCTCTTGCTGTAATAATGATTTCTTTTGCATAACTATCATATTCAGCTCTACCAATAATCTTTAAATCAATTCCTGGCTTTATATCAGCTTTAAATAATTCAATTTCCTTTTCGCCTCTAAGCCATTTTTTAACAACTATAGAATCAGTATCATCAGTAACCTTAATTGATGCTAAAATGCTCTTTGTATTTTTAAAATCCTTAAATTCAATTCCATATACATAAGCATTAATCATGAATACAGGCTCACCTGATTCATTTTTATATTTATCAAGCTCAGTTTCAGTAGATGGAATATTTGAAATAGAACTCTTTTCACCAGGTGATGCAGCACGATAATTCTTCTTAACCTGCTTAATTTGAGCATTAAAATTAGAAGCCTGCTGAGCTTCTTTTCTTTGAGCAGCTAAGGCTTCTTCGATTTGATTATCTAATTCAGCAATTTGAGATTCATAGCTTTTATTTTCATCACGCTTAAATGACACATTTATATCCAAGCCATAATCTGCAAATTTATCCTTAATAGGATCTGCTAAGCCATCAATAGTTAAATCATCCTTTGGAACTAAAAATAAAATATTTCTTCCATCAATTTTAGCATCCTTAGCCTCATATGCCTTAAACAATGCATTATTTTGACTTAATTCTTCTAATATTTCATCTAAGTATTCTAAATAATTAGCTTCATCTAAAACATCATCTTTATAGCCAATTAATAATTGTTTAATTTTTATAGGCTTTAATAAATCTTTAATTTTAGCAACTAAAGCCTTATAGCAATTAAGACAAATAGCCCTATCCAAAACTAAAGATAAGCAAATTTCTTTACTTACCTTTTTGTATTTTGCTTCTTCAATTATAACATTATTAGAATCAGATTTTAAAAAATCTAATTCCATTAATTCTTCTTCAAGCCTCACAAAAAATCAACTCCCTATCTAACGCGCTTAATGTGAGCAAATGTTATATTTACGTAAATGAATGGTATTAAAATTGCAACATATTGTATCCAGCTTATATTTAACAATACAGCAATTAAAGACCAATAAAAATATGGTAATGTATCATATAAAACAAGTCTAACTCTTATTTTAAATTCAATACCAGGATTAATAAAAAACGCACTTATTAAGCATAAAAATATAACTAATGCATAATAAAGTAAGCTAGAAACTACTGCTCTTGTAGCAACAATAGCTGCTTGCTTATATTGATAATGATCAAAAATAGTAATTAAAAAGCTTCTAAAATTCATTGAATCAGTTGTATCACCAGCTTGAACCTTAGCTAAATCAAAGCTTTTTAATGTTGAATCATTTAAATCACCACTACCTAAATAATAATAGCTATAATAAATTGAATAGCCATTTTCAGTTAAATTAATGGCAATTGCATCTTTTTTAACAGCATTTCCTTCTTGTAAGAATGTTACAACAAGAGTATCACTAGCACAAACAATTTTTTCACCAGTTAGCTTATGAGTTGTTGCATCATAAGAAATTTTTAGTGTTGGCTTTTTACCATTACTATCAGTTTGATATTGAATAAGCTTTTGAACAGCTAGAGCTTCATTATAGCCAAATTGGTCAGTAAGCATTGCTCTTGTGAAAATAGCTGCAGCATAAATCGCAAAAGAAACAAATAGTAAAACGATTATTCTATAAACTTTATCCTTAAAAAATAAACCTATATATCTTGGGTGACATAGGCTTGTTTTAATTCTTTCTAACATCTTATAAACCTCGCATATTGTAATTATAGCAAATTTCACCATAAATTAATAGAATTAAAATTATATTTTAATTTGTATAAAAATTAATTATAATTATTATGGTGATTAAATTGAATTATTTTACAAAGGATAAGCCTTATAATAGCTTAAGTGAGTATTATAAACATAAATTTAATAAAAAAATTGCCAAAATATCATTAAATGGAAATTTCACATGTCCTAATAGAGATGGAAAAAAAGGATTTGGAGGCTGCACATTCTGTTCTAATTTAGGCTCGGGAGATTTAGCTGGAGATAAAAATAAATCCTTTAAAGAGCAATTTAAAGACATTTCTAAATTAATGATAAAAAAATGGCCTAACGCATCCTTTATACCATATCTTCAAGCAAATTCAAATACCTATAAGGATATTGAATCATTAAAAAGAATTTACGATGAATGCTTAGAAATATCAGATAATATTGTAGGCTTTGATATCGCAACAAGAGGCGATTGTATAGATGAAAACATAGCTAAGCTATTAGGAGAATATAATAAAAAAATACCTGTTACAGTTGAATTAGGACTTCAAACATCAAATGAATTAACAGGACAAAGAATTAATAGATTAATGACTAATAAAGAATTTGAAAATGCAATTAATCTATTAAGAAAATATAATATTGAAATAGTTGTTCATATCATTAATGGACTTCCAGGAGAAACTATAGATGATATGCTAAATACAATAAAATATATTAATAAATTAGATATTCAAGGAATAAAATTTCATTCACTTCTTCTTTTAAAAAATACTAAAATGTATGAAGAATATCAAATTAAAAAATTTCACATTTTGTCATTAGAAGAATATGTAAAAATAACTTCATTAGAAATAACTCATCTAAGAGATGATATAATAATTCATAGATTAGCAGCTGATGGAGTTGTTGATGATTTAGTTATGCCAAAATGGACAATAAAAAAATTAGTTGTTATGAATGAAATTGATAAATATTTAAGATATAACAAATTATATCAAGGAATGAATTATAATAAATAAGAATTTAAAAAGTGTATTGATTTAAAATTCAATACACTTTTTTATATTTATTTACTCATTTCTTCTTGTTCTTCATCTGCTATTTGATTTTCAGTAAAATCAGCAGAATCCATACCCTCTAAGAAATCATTAACCTCATCATCTTTATATTTTTTTAAAATAGATGGTTCATATTTTTCTTCATTAAGATCTTCTTTTTGAGGATAATATTTATGCTCTTTCATTAATTTTTCGATTTCTTCAGTATGAATAACAATCTCACTATCTTCTTTTAAATCATCCTTTAGCTGCTTTTCAAGCATTTGTTGTTGAAGTAATTCTAGTTCTTTTTCTTTTTTTATATTCTCAGGCTCTAAAAATGATTCACCAATTTCATCATTTGCCTTTACAACCTCTTTTTCAAATGTATTATTAAATAATTCAATCTTTGAAGGATGTATTTCCTCATCATATGCATATACTTCAGAATCGTCTTCTTTTGGCTTTGGAAATTCATCACCAGATAAATCCATTTCTTCGCCTTCTTTTAAATCTTTTAAAGCTTTTGCTTTATCAGCTTCTGCCATTTTTTTCATCATTTCATCTTTATTATTGATATCTGGTTCCTTAGGCATTATTTTCTTTTCAACAACTTTAGTTTTTGCTTTTTCTAATTCATCATTTAAAATATTATTTTCTTGGCTTAATAATTCTTCAACATTGATATCTTTTAAATCATTTAAACCAATTAAAGAATATTCAACTTCTCTTTGAGACCTTGCTGCCTCAATTGCTCTAATACTAAATAAAGCACGAGCCTTAGATGTCTTATCAAGTCCTGAAATAGCATCTAATGATGGAAGCTTATCTCTAACATTTAATTTTGGAAATTTATAAGCTAAATAATTTAAGCCTGCTTCTTCAAGTCTATCTAAATTTCCATATGAATTAGAATCTGGATTATTAAATTCTTTATAAACTCTATCAAGATTTTTAGCTTGTTCTGATGATGTATTAAATAATTTTGAAAAAAAGCCTGGCTTAGTATTTTTAATTAATTTATCTAAAGCTCTTTGACCGCCCATTCTTATAGACATACGCGTCTTTACATCAAATGAATTTCTAGTTTGATCTAATCTTTCTACCTCATTTGCTGTATCATTATTTAAAGCATTAGACATTTTTAAATAATCACTAGCTAATTTATCATCGCTAATAAGATTTGAATTTGGATCAATTTTAGCTAATTCCTTTAATGAACAAACCTTTAAATATTTAACTGGATTTGCTAAAAATATTTGAGTATTGAAATCAGCTTTTTCCTCATCGATAGTTTCAGATAGCTTTATTCTTACAAAATGAATTGCCTCAGCAAGTGAATAATCAGGATTTTCCTTCATTCCATAGGTTAATAAATATTGTATAGCAAAATTACGCTTATCTTCTACATCATTATATCTACCAATTTGATTTGTAAAATCAATTAATGAAAGATATTTTACATCTTGTAATTGTTCTTTTGTTAATCTAGGCATAATAACATCTCCTTTTATACACTTATATCTTAATATATTGGCTGCAACAAAACTGCCACAATTAAGATAAATTTTTAATATTATTTTTTACAAAAATAAAAAAGGCAGAAAAATTCTGCCTTTTTAGCTATTCAGTTTCATTTTTTTCAACTAATTCATTAGTTGCTTTTCTATATCTTCTAAATGGAATAAATTTAGAAACATTATTTATATAATCTTCATAAAGAGGATATTTAGAACCACTAATTTTTTCACCTAGCATTGAGCTTCCAACAAATAATAAAATTAATAATAAAGCACCAATTGCTGAATAATTAAATATTTGATATCCAGAAGCTACCGTAAATATATAAAATGATACCCAAATCATTTGCTCAGCAAAATAATTAGGATGTCTTGATATATTCCATAAGCCAAATGTATTAAATCCTAAATTATAAGGCTCTGGTAATTCTTCTAATTTCTTTCCTTCATTAAGCATTTCATATTTTTTAGTTTGGAATTTCCATTGTTCTGAATCAGCAATACCTTCATAAAAAATAAAGAATGTCATTAAAAGTGTTGCTAAAATATCAATACCATTAAATGATGAATCACCACTTACACATACTAAGGCAGGAACAACTGTTAATAGAATTAAAACATTTTGATAAATTGAAATAAAGAATAAATCAAATAAAGCCCAAACAAATTTATTTTGGAAATATTTATTTTGTCTTAAAATCTTCCATCTATAATCTTCTTCACCTTGCCAAAATTTTAATTTATAAGCACCCTTTTTACCAAAATTATAGGTTAATCTAATACCCCAAACTGTTGCTAAAATAGCCATGACAACTAATCTTGGTTTCATACCACCCATAGCGGCAATAACCCATGCATAAACCTCAGGTAAAATACTCCAAATTTTATCCATTTGACTATTGTTTCTTGTAATTTCCCCAACTATAAAACAATATAAAATACTTGATGCCATAATAATTAATAAAACATATAATATTTTTATTTGTTCATCAGTAAAACCATTGCCTACTCTAAAATATAAAATAGGACATAATATTATTAAGCATGTAACTATAACAATAAATAAAATAGAAGATATTTTTTTCATATATTTTCCTCTCGATATAGAATTTATAAATAGTTTAGCACAAAATGATAGAAAAATAAAATCTATTTTACTTTTCTTTAATATTAATAACAGACTGTTGATAAACTCAATTGTGAGTAATCAGCAGTCTGTTTATTTTTGTTATTTTATTAAATATAAATAAATTAATTTTAAAGTATTTTCAATTCCTTTTATATGAGTACGCTCCATACCGTGAGATGCTGAAACACCAGTACCAATTAAGGCTCCCTTAAAATCAACACCTGCACGAGATGCAGCTCCAATATCACTTCCATAAAATGGGAATATATCTATTGTAAAATTAATATCATTAGCCTTTGCTAAATTAATTAATCTTGTTGTTAATTCATAATCATAAGGTCCACCAGAATCCTTTGCACAAATAGATACTGCTTCTTCATTACCAGCTAAATCTAAGCCTACACAGCCCATATCTAATGTTACAAATTCATCAATATCATTACTTACCATTGATGCACCATGGCCTACTTCTTCATATACTACAAAATATATTTTTGTATCATATTTAAATTTTAATTTATTTTCACTAACATATTTTAATAGCATTAATAAAACAACAGCTGATGCCTTATCATCAATGAATCTTGTTTTTAAAAAGCCTGATTCTGTAATTTCAAATTTAGGATCATAACAAACAATATCACCATTTTGAATTCCTAATTTGATAACATCATCCTTAGAATGAACGACCTCATCAATTCTAACCTCTAAATTATCAATATCTCTAGATTTAGAATTAGCATCTGGATATACATGAGTTGCAGGTGATGTAGACAAAATTGTACCCTCATAAACCTTATTATCTCTTGTATAAATCTTACAATATTCACCATCTAATGTTGGTGTAATAGGCCCACCTAATTTAGTTAAAGCTAAATTACCATTAGATTTAATTGATCTAACCATTAATCCTAATGTATCAACATGAGCGCTTGTTGCTACAACCTTAGATGAATCTATACCTTTTACTGAAACTTCTAAGGCACCATTATTTAATATTTTTGAATCAAAGCCATATGAATCAACATACTTTTTTACAAGTTCAATAACATTATGTGTATATCCTGTTGGAGAATCACATAAAAATATTTCTTTTGATATTTTTTTAAAATACTCTAAATCAAATTTAATCATTATTTACTCCTCAATTCATTTGAAGCTTAAAATGTAAAATCTACCTTTTTAACTCCATCACCATAAATTGTTTTAAAGTCATCTCTCATAGAAATTACAATATAATTTTGAGCTTCCCATTCAGTTTTTAATCCTAAAGCCTTTTCTCTATTTGCATGATCTCTTGCTTCATCATCTGCAATTAGCATAAATGCTTTAGATATATATTTATCATTAGCTAAGCAATAATTATGCATAGCACAATCTCCACCACTATTACCAAATGATAAAACTGGTGTTTTACCAATTTCTTGTGAAATTTGTTTAACCTTATTAGTTTTTAAATTCTTAATAATTAATTCATCAGTTCTAATCAATGTATCAGTTACCTTATAAGTATAATCTTGACCTTCAGCATCACCTTGGTTATTAGATTTATAAACAACATCCATACCAATAACTCTATCTGGACCAATTCCAATAGTTTCAACTAAAGTTCTACAAATAAATCTATCAGAACCACTTACGATATAATATGTAAAATCATTTGCTTCTAAATAAGTAAATACTTCAAGCATTGGCTTATAGAATGATTCACCATATGTCATACCTTCAAAGCCATTTGCCTTAACCTTCATATAATTTTTAACATATGTATCAAATTCTTTAATAGTTAAACCAGCATATGCTTTAGCAGCAGCATGAGCGTGAATCATATCAAAATGATCTGGAAGCTTTACACCATTTCTTACGAAATTTCTAATACTTAAAGCAGCTTCCTTTTCTTCTTCTGATGCAATATTTTTATAATTTGGATCATCCAATATTCTATATTCTAATATATTATATTCAAAATATGATGGATATAATTCACCAATAATAGTACCATCCATATCAAATGTGGCAATTCTATCTGCCTTTGGAATGAAATGTTTAGAATTTGGATTTGTTACATCCTCTACATATTCTTTTAATGAACTAATAGCCTTACAATCATTCCATAATGTAAAATAATTCTTTTCTTCTTTTTTATTACTACAGCTAAACAAACTTAAAAATAAAACAAAAACTAATAACACTCTAACAATTTTTTTCATATTTTTCCCCCAATTAATTATTTAAATATTTTTGAAATCATCTGTTTTTTCAAATTCTTTTTTTAATTTTTCATATTCCTTGTTGTCATATTTAAAAGGCTTATCCATTGAATATCTTTTTATTTGAGTTTCATAATCAACATCTCCCTCATAATATTCCTTTAAATTGCCTTTTTTATCCTCTTGATTAATAATCTTTACAGCTCTTAATCCTTTTATAATAAAAACAACTGATGAAATTAGCATAAAAGCACCAAAAAGAACAAACACTGTCATTAATATATAATTTGGCTTATATGCTGAATCATAATAATTTACATCAACACAAATATTATATCCTGTTATATTATAAAAATTATTTAATTCATCATTTAATTCATTAATCATACTACCTAAATTATAGTTAGTATTATTAATAACCTTAGATACATTTTTATTAGTTGTACAGTATTTTTCACTAATACTATCATTTACATATTTAACACTTGATGTTAAAGCTAATGTTAAATTATTAACCTTCTTTTTATATTGATTAAGCTCCGTTTTAAATTTAGAACCGAAATAAGATTTTTTATTTCCAAACATTTCATCTATTTTTATTGAAACATTATCCCCAACTATTGGAAAATAATCTAATTCGATTAAATTATCATAAGCCACAATCTCAATTAAGATATTATCCTCATAATTACTATCCTTTTGATAAATTTCAGAATATCTATCAATTGAATAATCTTCTAAGGATGAACTTGTCTTTTTAATAGTACCAGCAAGAATACCGCTAACAACAAAAATTATTGAAACAACCAACAATATGATAAATCTACTAACCGCATTAAATTCTCTATGTACCCTTGAATATGGAACATACATTCCTCCATAATAATAACCAGGTCTTACATAGTGACGAGAATGGGTATTACCATATAAATCTGTTTTGGGTATACTTGTTGTACCAGAAGAACCTGAATGGAATCCTCCAGAATTACTTCCGCCTCCTGCGTGTGGCACACTATCACTACTCCCTTCTTCTCATCCAAATTATACTACAAAAAAAGTCTAAAGCATAGTTTAATAATTAAACTTCTTTAGGCTTTTCTATCATTTTATGAATCAAAGAAATTATTACCATCATCTGTAATTAATCTTTTTGTCTTAGGATATTCAAAAATTAATTTATTATTCTTATTTTTAGTTAAATAATCTACAAATTCTTTTGCATAGAATTTAGCAAAAACTAAATTATGTAATAAATAATTACCACAATTTTGTATAGTTGCACCAGGAACCTCATCATATTTTTCTACTTCCTTAAATGCATCTAATATTAATTGATAAATTTCATTAGGCTTTCTATTTCCTTTTAATATTAAATAAAAGCCTGTTAAACATCCCATTGGGCCCCAATAAATAATTTCATTCTTCCATTTTTCATTATTTCTTAAGAATGTCGCAATTATATGTTCTAAAGAATGCATTGCAGATACATCTATGTTAGGTTCAACATTAGGTCTTTTTAATCTAATATCATATGTTGTAACATGTTCATCACCTAAAGTATCCTCACGGCTTAAAAATATACCAGGAATAATATATCTATGATCTATTGAAAAGCTTTCAATTAATTCCATTTTATCCTCCTATTTAGAATCATCTGTTTTTAAAATTGGAGTATATAAATCAACTCTTCTATCTCTATATACACCCCAAGAATATCTTTTCTTTTCGATTTCTGTTAAATCAAAAGAATAAGTAATAAATCCTTCAGTTACTCTATCCATTTCCTTAACCTTTGTTCCTTCTTCATTTGCAATAAATGATGAACCAAAGAAAGTCATAGACGAATCGCCTTCAACCTCAGATCCAATACGATTAGATGCAATAACTGGCATAATATTTGCTGCGGCATGACCACACATTGTATTTTGCCAATGGTCCTTTGAATCCTTTGGTAAAACAGGTTCTGTTCCAATTGCTGTTGGGAAAAATAATAATTCAGCACCCTTTAATGCTAAAATTCTTGCTGTCTCAGGGAACCATTGATCCCAACAAATTCCACATCCAATTCTTCCAAATTTAGTCTTAAATACCTTAAAACCAGTATCACCAGGAGTAAAATAGAATTTTTCTTCATAGCATTCTCCTGTAGGAATATGACTCTTTCTATATAAGCCTAAAATTGTTCCATCAGCATCAATCATTGCTAATGAATTGAAATAGCAATTACCACTCTTTTCAAAAAATGAAATAGGTAAAACTACATTATATTTTTTAGCTATTTGAGAAAAATGAGCTAAATATTTATTATTTTCAAATTCTGTTGCTAATTCAAAATATTCATATTTTTCCTTTTGACAAAAATAAGGAGTTAAAAATAATTCTTGTAATAAGATAACATTTGCACCATCCTTAGCACAGTTTTCAATCATCTTATCAGCTTTTTTAATATTATTTTCAATATCCCATGAAATTGACATTTGAGTTGCAGCTACTTTAACAATCATATTATTCATCCTTTCCAATTTGCATAGTAATACAGTGAATATTACCACCAGCAACTAATATTTTTCTAGATTCAATTTGATGAATCTTTTTTGTACCTTTATAAAATTTATTTAAAAGATCATAAGCTTCTTTATCTTCTTTAACATTAAACTTAGGTAATATTATAAAATCCTTACCCATGTAGAAGTTAACATAAGATGCAGCAAGTCTATCTCCTTCAATTCTTGGCTTAGCACAATCATCTAAAATTATTGAGTTTGCTTCTTCTTTTGTTAAAGCTAAATATGGATTAGGGCAATTAACTAATAATACATCTAAATTATTATCCTCTAAAATCTTTTTAGCTTCCATGCTCCATTTATATTGTATATCATTTTTGTTTTCAGTTGTAGCAAGTAAAACAGTTTTTTCATCTAAAAAACAAGCCATATTATCAACATGCTCATTAGTTTCATCATTATAAATACCATGAGGAAGCCAAATAACCTTATTCATTCCTAAAGATTTCTTTAAATGATTTTCAATTTCTTCTTTTGATAAGTTTTTATTTCTTCCCTCACTTAAAAGACAAGCCTCAGTTGTTAATAATAATCCTTTACCATTAGTATGGATAGAGCCTCCTTCTAAAATGAAATTCTTATCCATATAAGTTTCAACATTTAATAATTTAGATAATTCACTACCTAATTTATCATCATTTTCCCATGGACTATATAATCCATCAAAAAGTCCACCCCAAGCATTAAATTTAAAATCAACTGCTCTAAGCTTACCTTCTTTATTTCTTAAGAAAATTAAAGTATTATCTCTTGCCCAGGAATCATCATATTCTATTTCATGAATTGAAATATTCTTTTTATCTTGAATTGCTTTAATATCATATTTAACATTCTTACTTTTTATAACATATACATGCTCATATAAAGAAATAGCTAAAATAATTTCTTTAAATTCATTAAAAGCCTTTCTTCCTCCATCTTCCCATGTATCTATTCTATAAGGAAGTAAGATAATTGTTCCATCATGAAGATTTCCTTCAAATGGTAATGTATATCCATCATTTAATGCATTAGTCATCGAATCTATCCTCCACATTATCTCTATTTTCTAAATATTGCTCATAATCAACTACAGAAACAGTTAAATCATCATAATCCATTAATACAGTTGCCTTTGTCTTTTTATATTGCTTTATTCTATCTATGATATTTTGATCAAATACTTCTCCTGGAATAATTAAAGGAATTCCTGGGGGATAAATCATAATTGATTCTTTTGAAATTAAACCAATCGCATCATCTAAATTAACTCTTTTAACAGGAGCTTGATATGCAACACGTGGTCTCATAACCATTTTAGGGAATGGTGAATCATATTGATATTTAGGATATGATCTTTTTTCAACATAATATTTTTTAGAAATATCAGATAATGCATTTACTAAATTATCTAAATGCTCTTGCTTAGTACCAATAGCTAAAATAGCTAAAACTACATATTGCTCAGCAAGCTCCATTTGAACATTATATTCATCCTTCAAAATATTATATAGTTCAAAGCCGTTAATAGTTAATGATTCAAGTTCAATAACAAGCTTTGTACAATCATAAGCATAAGAACCTTGATCAATAAAATATTCTCTTCCTCTTGCTTTAAAGCCTGGAATACAATTGATTCTTTTTCTTGCATCATTTCCCATTTTAATTACTTCAGTAAGCTTTTCATTACCATTAAAATATAAATAATGCCTTGCTGAATCTAAAGATGCTATTAAAAGATTTGAAGGAGATGTTGTATTAATAACCATCAAAGCTTTAAAAACATCATAATGAGTCACTCCATTACCTTTTCTAAGTAAAACCGATGCTTGAGTTAAAGCACCACCAGTTTTATGCATAGAAACTGCTGATAAATCAAAATTAGCATCCATAGCAGCAATAGGTAAGGCATCTTGGAATGATAAATGAGCACCATGTGCTTCATCAGCAAGTGCAAGCATTCCTCTTTTATGAGCTTCAAGAGCTAATCTTTTCAAATCATTAGTAGCACCAAAATAGGTTGGGTTGATAACAAAAATAGCTTTAGCATTAGGATGCTTATCCATCTTTTCTATATAATCTTCAACAGTTGGTTGATTAGATATTTCTAAGTTTTTATCAAATTCAGGCATTACAAAAACAGGAATAGCACCAGATAATACTAGCGCATTAATTACAGACTTATGGCAGTTTCTAGGTAAAATTATTTCTTCATGAGCCTTGACTGTCGCCATAATCATCGCCATAATTCCTGATGACGTACCATTAATTAAGAAAAACGCTTCATCAGCATGATAGCATTCAGCCATTAGCTTTTGTGCCTCATCAATAACACCAGAAGGATGATTTAAATTATCTAATCCTCTTGGAGCATTAACATCACACATATAGGTTAATTCACCTACATAATCCTTAAATAAATTATCGGCATTACCCATATGATGCCCTGGTACATCAAATGGAGATACTTCTTCATCGATATATTTTTTTAAGGCATCTAAAAAAGGTGTCATATTTTGATTCATATCGCATAACCTCACATAAATAATATGAAAACAAGTCTATTATAAATAATATTTCAAATAAATCAATAATAATTTTTATTATTAGTAAAATATATTAATATTTTAGTATACGAAAAAAGAGCTGTAAGCTCTAAATCTCATTGCTGAAATTTATTTTTTTACAGCTCCTTTTCTTATTATAAAGGTAAATCCTTCTTTTCAAATCTAATAGAACCAATTATATAGCCTGCTAATCCAACAATAACTAATATAATTAATTTATAAATCCAAGCATTACCACCATCTAGAATTGATACAACATCAAATAAAGAAATTAATGATACATAATTGAAATTATTTAAAGCAGAAATTCTAACAACTGAAGGAATTACTGGTGAACCAAATAAACCTAGCATTGTTGCAACTAAGAAAAACATAGAAATTCCACCACCTAATGCCATTGCCTTTTTACTTCTATCAAAGATACAAGATGTTAAATAATTAATACCTGAAATAGCAAATAATGTCACAAATGCGCCTAGGTTAATTAATATTAATTTTAAATATGTTAAATCAGTTGTAACATCAGCAATTGCAAAGCAAATACAAGATGTAATTGTTGTACAAATAAACATTAATAATAAAGAACCTGCAAGATAAATTGCTTGAGTAAATGTTACTTCCTTTCTTCTTGTTGATGTTGATAAAACATAAGCCATTGAACCAGTATCAACTTGTCCAGCAATTAAAGAATTTGAACACATAATTAAATAGATAATTGGAAGCAATAATCCTGCCATCTTAAAGAATATAGAACCAACAATTAACCCATATAAATCCATAGTGCCTAATTCATGAATACCATCTGATACATTTTCGGGTAATTTATCTAATAAAGAACCTGCGACTTCAATAAATAGATTATCATGAATTTCGCTTTTTTTAGCTTTATATAAATCTTCATTAGCTTTTATATTTTCATCTATTAATGAATATTCATAATTTAATTTATTTTGGAATTCTACAATACTTTCATAAGCAATTTTATAAGTATTTTTATAATCAAATCCCATTGCATCATATTTTTCTTCAGTGACCTTATAATCCTTTAAAATATTAAGTATTTCTTTTTTATAATCTGCTGAAGTTAATTTAGCTCCAACAACCATTGCACAAGCTTTTGCCGCACGATTTTCTAAAAATTCAGATCTATCATTTGTTATAAATTCAAGTAAAGAATAACCTTGGCAATCATTATATTCATAATTTTCAACATCTGATAACATATAAGATGAAAAATCATTAATATATTCATCAGGTATTTCTTCATTATTTTTACTATATTCGCTATCTAATAAATGATTTGGATTAATAGTAAGCATTGTAACCTTATATTCATTTGAATTTTCATCATAATATAATTTAATAGAATCACTTGCATAAGTATAAGAAGGAATAACATACATTTCTTTAAATTTATTTGTTACATCAGCTTCAGTTTCTGATTGAATTTCATTTAATTCATTTGCTAATTCTTCTTGAGCTTCTAAAGTATATTCTTCTTGCTTTGATGCAATAATAGATGCTTTTGCATTAGCAATATGCTCATTTTTAATTTTTTCAGTTTCTAATGCAATATATTTAGCTTTAACCTCTTCAATAGCTTCATTTTGAGTTTTTCCTTGAGCCATTAAAGCTCCAATTTCAGCCATTGCTTCTTCTTTTGACATATCAGATGCTACAGCATTTGCAATTTCTGATTTAATTTCATTTTCTTCACTTAGCACTTTTTCTTCTACTGCATTAGTTATTTTTTCTGTAACTAAATCTTTAACAAGATTTGTACATTCTAAATATGCTTCTTGAGTTTTTGCTTCCTTATAAACTTTAAATTTTATAGCATTTTCTTTTGTATTTAATTCGTTAAATTTTGATGTGAATTTTGAATCAAATTCCTTTTCACCATTTAAAGCTTTATCCTCTACATTAATTGATGATTTTTTAATTTCACTTGTAATTAATTCTTGAATAATAGTATCTTGTACTCCATCTTTTACACTTGAAATATTGCTAGTACCAGATATTAGCATAACACAAGATAGCATAAAGCATACCGCAACTGTTATTATTAACCACATTAATCCATTTGCTTTACAACTTTGCTTAAACAAAGCTTTAGAAAATAATCTTCTTTTATTATTTTTCATCGTTATTACCCTCCATAATTTCTTTAAAATGCTTTTCTAAGGTATATTTAACCTCAGATATAAATTTCACATTTAATCCATCTAATTTTAAAAATAAATCGTTGATATTTTCTTTATTTATTTCAATAGTACATTGATTGTATTTTTCTTGAATTCTAATAATTTTAAAATTCATTTTCATAAATTTATTAAATGATTCAGCATCATTAAATTCAATTTTAAAATCAACTTCATTTCTATTTTTAATTGTCTTCATGTCAGCTATATCAATAATATGTCCATTAGATATTAAAGCTACCTTATCACAGGTATCTTCCATTTCATTAAACATATGAGATGACATAAATATTGTTTTTCCCTTTTGATGTTCACGCTTAATAATATTTAAAAATGCATCTCTCATTAATGGGTCTAATCCTGTAGTTGGTTCATCTAAAATAATTATTGGTGAATCAGCCATTAAAGCAGCAACTAAGGCTGTTTTTTGCTTCATACCCTTACTCATTCTTTTTAAGTTAGCTTTAGGATCTAGCTGTAATTCTTTTATTAAAGAATCAGCATAGCTTAAATCAGTTATTCCTTTATATTCAGCTTGACTCTTTAAGAAATTAACACCTGTTTTTAAATCAGGGAAGGCTATTTCACCAGGAACATATCCAACAAGCTTAGCAATCTTATCTTGATTTTTCCATGATTCCATACCATTTACATAAGCCTCACCTTTGGTTGGCTTAATAAATCCTAAAATGGATCTTATAGTGGTTGTTTTACCAGAACCATTAGTTCCAACAAATCCTATCATTTCACCTTTATTTATACTTAAATTGATATCAAAGATTCCTCTTTCATTTCCATAATTTTTTGTTAAATCTTTAATTTCAATTAAACCTTCATTTTTTAATTCCATTAGAAGTTACCTCCAAATTCTTTATCCTCTTTATAAAAATGCATAAAGTAATCTTCTAGCGTCTCTTTTATGTTATTGAATTCCTTTATATTATATTTAGTAAACAAATTAATAACCTTATTAATATTTTCATCCTCACAAGTTATATTTAAAACAAGCTTTTCCTTATCTTCTTTTAAAATATTGATTATACTTTTATCATATTCATTAATAAATTTTTCATAATTATTTAAATCATTAAATCTAATACGATATTGTTTTAAAGATGCATGCTTTAAATCATTTGAAATAAATTCATCTACAATTCTGCCATCCTTAATAATAGCAATTCGATCGCATGTTGCATCTACCTCACTAAAGATGTGAGATGATAAAAGAATTGTTTTACCTCTTTTTTTCTCCTCAATAACAAAATCAATAAATCTTTGTTGCATAATAGGATCTAGTCCTGATGTTGGTTCATCTAATATCAAAACCTCAGGATCAGACATAAAGGCAGTTACAATCGCAAGTTTTCTTTTTACGCCTAAGCTCATGTGCTTAGTATCACATTTAAGCTCGTTTTCCTTTAATTCAAATAAATTAAGCATTTTATCTAGCATTTCTTTATTATTAACATGATACATATGCTGCATCATATCAATAAATTGATAGCCTGTTAAGCCTTGTGGTAAAGCAATTTCACCAGGAATATATCCGACCTTATTTAGGATTCTATCGTAGTCTTTAAAAGAATCCATTCCTAATATTTTTGTATTTCCTGATCCTGGATGAGAAAATCCCATCAAATGTCTTATAGTCGTTGATTTACCAGCACCATTAGGGCCTAAAAATCCAAATACTTCTCCTTTTTCTATTTTAAAGGAAACATCAAATACGCCTCTTCCAGAACCATAATCTTTAGTTAAATGATTAACTTCTATAATACTCATAAGCTCCTCCTTCTTTCTTATAAATCATACTCGAGTTCGATTTCGGACTCTAGTTGACTTTCTTAACGATTACAAGTATAATCATTATTGAAATATAAAACAATAGTCAGTTTTTATACTAAAGTATGAAAACGGACTCTTTTGCTAAAACAGTTCGAAAAGAGGCGAAATTTTATGGAAAATCGTAACGTAAGAAAAAGCAAAAAAGCAATTCAAAAGGCATTTGCTGAATTGCTTTCAGAAAAAAATGATATTAA
>JAFXUP010000027.1 GCA_017524905.1 Acholeplasmatales bacterium
AAGCAACCCAGACTTCATTAATTTCATTCAAATCATTTTTCCATTTATTAATTCTTTCTTCATAAAAAGCTTTATATTTATTACGAACCATAGTTTGAATTTGTTGCATATTTTCTTCTAAAGTAGCATATTGATCTTCATCAATATTAAGTAATTTAATACCAGGTACACGATCATAATCTTTAATAATATATTCATATTCAGCCCAATTCTTATCAATTTCATCTAATTTCTTACCCATTTTATCTTCAGCTGCTGCTTTATCAGTAATTTCTTGAATTTGTTCTGCTTTTTCTTGAATTCTCATATCATAGAATCTTTGTAATTTTAAATTCTCATCAATTGTTAAATCAGGGCAATTTAATTCTTTTTTAATTTCAGCCCAATGTCTTTCTTTCATATAATCATTTTTAAGATAAGTAACTAAAGGTACTAATTTCTTCCATAAGTTAATTTCTTTTTGTACACAATCCATAACAGCAGTATATGAACCTAATTTCTTTCTCATTTGATTGTTTTTCTTTGTTAATCCTTGAGAAATTTTTTCATCCATTGCTTGACCATCAATTTCAGGCCATGAGGTAGCTTTAAATCCTTCTAATAATTCTTGAGTTTCTTTTATAAAGTTCCACATTTCTTCTAATAATTTCATTTCATTCTTTGAATTTTCAATTGATTTTTGACAAGCTGCTGTTTCATCTGGATATCCTAAATTCTTCATAATATCTGTGTATGTTTCTAATTCCTTTTCGAATTCTGCAACTTCTTGATTTTTAACTGCCATTTGTTTAAAGGCTTCTTCGTATCCAATTTCATATTTTGTAGCAAATTCTTCTTTTTTAATTTGTGGACCGAATTGATTGAGTTTTGAATAAAAGTCTTTAATTCTGTTTTTATATTCTTCAGTTTTGTCATTGATAACTGGTGATATTGTTGAAGATGAATTTTTTCTCATTTCTAACAACTCATCATATTTTTTTCTTAAATTTTCAATTCTATCTCTGTGATAATCTTTAATTAAAGCTTTTTTAGAATTTAAATCTCCATCAATATAATATTCTAATAATTGATTGATTGTTAAATCAAAGTCATCAGATACTTTTTCAATTTCTTTATTTGCATTTTTAATTTCAATAATTTGATAAATATCATCTAAATCTTTACCTTCAGTATTAGAAGTATCATATAATCTTTTCATTTCATTTTCTAATCTATCAATATTTGCTTTTAAGAATTTTTCTGCCATATATTTTCCAACAAATTCATTATTTGCTTTATCAGAACCATTAAATTCAACAGTAATAGGACTTCCTCTAATATCAACTTTTTCTTTATCTCCAATTAATTTAACACTAATTCTATATTTTTCAGGTTCAGGTCCTTCAGCTTTTGGAACAGTAAATTTAACCATATAAGTACCATTTTTTAAATCAGTAATTTCAGTTGGAACTGATTTAGTCATATCACTTTCAGAAACAACAGTACATTCAAATTTATCTAAACCACTTAAACGATTTTCATTTTCATCATTTCTAGCTCTAATCATAAAGCAAATAGGTTCACCAGCAGTACCACCATTTAAACAAGCTGGACCAAAGAAAATAGATTTAGAAGCATCAGTATCATAATAAATAGAAAATCTCATAGGATTAGTAGATAATTCTTCATTATCAATTTTAATATAAACATCACAATCTTTAGTACCAGTGAATCTATTATTAGGATTAATAAAACTAGGTTCACTAAAAACAGGAGTTAAAAATTTTAATTCTGTATCACTTATCCATTCTGCAGTTGTTTGAGCATATTTAGAACCTAAAATGAAATAAACTGTAATATTTCCTGCTGCTAATTTAGAACCAAATAAATGTACTTCTTCATTACCTGATATTCTTCCCATTGGTGGTTCAAGACTTTTAACTGAATATGATGGACCTACTATTGCAGAAACACAAATTGAATAAACATCATTAAACCATTGATTATTCCATCCTCCAAAAAGGAATAAATTTTTAGAATTTTGATAATAAATCATAGCAGCATCTTCACGTGGTTCTGGAACTAATTGTGTTTCACCAGGTTCAACTTCATTTAATTTAACTTCTTTTAAATCTTCATCTTCCATATCACAATAAATCATTTTATTAGTACAATCAGCTCTTTCTCTTAATTTAGTTTCATCAAAAACTTTACTACTTCCACC
>JAFXUP010000028.1 GCA_017524905.1 Acholeplasmatales bacterium
TTAAAATCTTTTTTACTATTAAAAAAAATAATTTTAGTGTATAATACATTTGGGTGAATGTTATGTTTGAATTAACTTATGATACAAGACATAGAACAATATTAACGTATACAACGTTTAAAATAATTGGTTTAGTTTTATTAGGTATATCTCAAGTAAGCTTAGCCTTATATGCTGCACTCTTTACTTCAGTTATTCCTGCAGATGAAATTAAAAGCAGTGAAAGTGCATTTGATATATTTGGATTAATTATTTCCGTTATTTCAGGTGAAATGTCAGGAGAAACTCAGGTCGTTAGTAGTTATAAAAGCTTAATTTTTATGTGGCCTGAGATAAAAAGAGTCTTTGCCTATGGTAAGGTTGTTCCTATTTTTCTTTTAATTGGTCTTTTTTCAAATCTTGTTCAGGAAAGAAAAAGTATTAAGCGTACAATTTTAAAATATGCAATATTTACAGTTGCATTTTATTTAGCTGAATTAATTGGATATTATTTTTTCTTATTCCCAATGATTGAGGCTTTAGGTGAAAGCTACGCATTAGATGCAACAACTATTGCTTTAGCAGAGGTTGGTGTAAATTCTTTAATGCACATTTTTGCTAATTTTAATATCTTTATTGATTTGTTACTTTGTTCTTTATTTTTCTTTTTTGTTATTTATACTCCTAAAAAAGGATTCTTTAGTAGACATAAAAAGTTTTTTAGATCTTTAGTTTCTATTCCTATTTTATATTTAGTTATATCTATTATATTTACATTTTTAGGTAAAGATAAAATAGAAATTCCTCTTCCTATTATGGCTTTATTTTCATCAAGAGGAATATATGCTCATTTATTCTTTTATGTAATGACTATTTATTATAAATTTAGAAGAATAATTTATAATAAAAACCCAAATAATAATGGCTTAGATTTTAAGCATTATTTAAAAACTCAAAGCTCTAAGCTTGACTTTGCTTTAATTATGGGTTTAGTAATGCTTGTTATTTGTCTTTTTGAAAGAATGTTTAATGATTTAACTGTTGCTAAGGTATATAATTTTTCTTTATTTAGTTTAGGTAGAGGAATACATTTATATAGCTTTGTATTTTTACTTTTATTTTTCAATTTTGCTAAAAGACCTAGATTTAAAGTATTTAATGTGCTATATGTTATTTATTATTTAGCATTAGCGTTTTTACTTGCTGCTTTATATGCTGTTGTTATTGATTATGCAATGGCTGTTTTAAAGGTTATTTCTAATGCAATTGAAGGACTTGGAGCATAGTTTTTTAAAATGCTCTTTAATGGTGGAAAAAATAATAAAAATTTTGTATAATATTTAAAGAAGAGAGGCGGTTAATTATGAATTATATAGAAAAAGCTAATATGTGGAAATCTTTTAAAGATTTAGACCCAAAATTAAAAAAAGAATTAGATTCATTAGATGATAATGGCTTAAAGGAAGCTTTTGCTGTTGATTTAGCATTTGGTACAGGCGGATTAAGAGGTATTTTAGGCGTTGGTACTAATAGAATGAATATTTATATTGTTGCAAAGGCTACATTAGGCTTTGGAAGATATTTATTAAAGCAATCTGATGTTGCAAAGCAAATGGGTGTTGCAATTTCTCATGATAATAGACATCAATCTGTTGAATTCGCTAGAATGTCTGCAGAAGTATTATCATCATTAGGTTTTAGAGTATTCTTATTTGAAGCTTTAAGACCAACACCTGAATTATCATTTGCTGTAAGACACTTTAAGTGTATTGGTGGTATTATGATTACAGCATCTCATAACCCTAAGGAATATAATGGTTATAAGATTTATGATGAAACAGGTTGTCAATTAGTTCCAGCTGATGCTGATAAGGTAATTGCTGAAATTAATCAAATTGATGATTATTTCAATATTGAACATTCATTAAATCATAATTTAATTCATTACATTGGAAAAGATGTTGATGATATTTATATCAATGAGGTTAAAAAGATTATTTTAAGACCTAACCTAAAGAAGGATTTTAAGCTTGTTTATACTCCACTTCATGGTACAGGACAAGTATTTGCACCACAAGTATTACAATCAGTAGGATATGATGTAACACCACTTGCATGTCAAATGACTTGTGATCCTGATTTTTCTGGCGTTAAAACATCTAACCCAGAAAATAAGGAAGCTTATGATGAGGCTATCGATTTAGCAAAAAAAATTGGTGCTAAGATTGTTTTAGCAACTGACCCTGATGCTGATAGATTAGGTATTGCTGTTGAGCATAATGGTGAATTTGTATTATTTACTGGTAATCAAACAGCTGCCTTAGTATTTGATTATATTTGTAAGACTAGAAAAGAATTAGGCACATTACCTAAGGATGGTTATATGTTTACTACAAATGTATCATCTACACTTCCTATTGCTATTGCTGAGCATTATGGCTTAAAAACTGAAATTACTTTAACAGGATTTAAGTTTATTGGTGAAAAAGCAAGAGAAATGGAAGAAACTCATCGTGGTACATATGTATTCGGCTTTGAAGAATCATATGGCTGCTTAGTTTCTGATTGTGTAAGAGATAAGGATTCTATCCAAGCTATTTTAATGCTTTGCGAAACTGCAGCTTATTATAGAGAAAAGGGTATGGATTTAGTTGATGCCTTAGAAGAAATTTATAAAGAATATGGTTATTATAAAGAAGGAATTTCTAACTTTGTTATGAAGGGCTTAGATGGCGCTGAAAAGATTAAGAGAGTAATGAATTTCTTTAGAACAACTGATATTGCTTTAAAGGGATTTACTATTTTAGCTAAGGATGATGTATTATTAGGTAATAAATATGATTTAACTTCTGATAAGGTTGAAAAGATTAATTTACCTAAGAGTAATGTAATTAAATATTATTTAACTGATAATATGTGGTTTGTTTTACGTCCAAGTGGAACTGAACCTAAATTAAAGGTTTATTATGGAGTTAAAGGTAAAACTCAAGCTGATGCTGATGAAAAGCTTGCAAAGCTTTCTGATGAAGTATTAGCAATTGTTAACATGATTAAATAATAAATAAAAAAACATAAAAGGTAGTCACCTACCTTTTTAGTTTGTTATAGAAGGAGGCGAAAATATGTTAAATATTTGGCATGATATTGATAATGATAGAATTAAGCCAGATGAATTTGTCGCATGTATAGAAACTCCTAAGGGTTCAAAGAAAAAATATGAACTTGATAAGGAAACTGGTCTTATTATTCTAGATAGAATATTATATACATCAACTCACTATCCAGCAAATTATGGCTTTATTCCAAGAACATATGCTGATGATAAGGACCCTCTTGATGTATTAGTATTATGCGATGAGGTATTTGATCCGCTTGTTTTAGTTAGATGTAAACCTATCGGTGTTATCAAGATGATTGATAATGATGATAGAGATGAAAAAATCATTGCAGTATGTATTAATGACCCATCAATGAATTGTTACAATGATATTCATGAACTTCCAGAGCATTTGTTTGATGAAATTAAACATTTCTTCTCAGTTTATAAGGAATTAGAAGATAAGCAAACAGTTGTTACTGAAATTTGTGATGTAACAGAAGCTAAAAAAACTATTCAAGCATCTATTGATGCTTATAATGGTTTATATTTGAAGTAATATTAAGGAGATTTTAAAATGGCTTTAACAGCAGGTATAGTTGGTTTACCTAATGTTGGTAAATCAACCTTATTTAACGCAATTACAAAGGCAGGAGCATTAGCTGCAAACTATCCTTTCGCAACTATTGAACCAAATGTAGGTATGGTTAACGTACCAGATGAAAGATTATATAAATTAGCTAGTATGTATAACCCTAAAAAGGTTACACCAGCAGTATGTGAATTTACTGATATAGCTGGTTTAGTTAAAGGCGCATCAAAGGGTGAAGGTTTAGGAAACCAATTTTTAGGTAATATTAGAAATTGTGATGCAATCTTAGAGGTTGTAAGATGCTTTGAGGATTCTAATGTAACTCACGTTGAAGGTGGAGTAGATCCTATTAGAGACGCTGAAATTATCAATTTAGAATTAATTTTATCTGACCTTGAGCAAGTTCAAAAAAGAATTCCAAAGATTGAAAAGAAGGCTCAATCTAAAATTGATGATGCTCCAGCTGAATATGCATTATTAAAAAGAATTGAAGAGCAACTAATGAATGAGCTTCCTGTAAGAGCATTAGAATTTTCAGAACAAGAACAAAAATATGTAAATACCTATTGTTTTTTAACAGCAAAGCCATTTATGTATGTAGGAAATATTGCAGAAGAATTTATTGCTTGTCCTGAAAAGGATCCTATTTTCCAAAAGCTAAAGGAATATGCAGCAAAAACTGGTTCTAAGGCTATTGCTATTTCAGCTCAAATTGAATCTGAATTAGCAGTATTAGAAGATGATGAAAAGGAAATGTTTTTAGCTGATTATGGTGTTAAAGAACCTGGATTAAATAGATTAATAAGAGAAACTTATGATCTATTAGGATTAGCAACATTCTTTACAACAGGACCAGATGAATGTAGAGCATGGACATTCAAAAAGGGCATGCTTGCTCCTGAATGTGCAGGTGTAATTCATACTGATTTCCAAAGAGGCTTTATTAAAGCTGAAACTGTTGCATATGATGATTTAATGAAATGTGGTTCAGCTTTAAAGGCAAAAGAAGCAGGCTTGGTGCGTCAAGAAGGCAAGGACTATGTTGCCCAAGATGGCGATATAATGCTTTTTAAATTCAATGTTTAATTTTAATGTTGAACAAATTTATATATTTTGATAAAATATATTTAGTTTTATTTTGGAGGCTTTATATCGTATGAAAAGATTTTTAAAAAGATTTTTATTTCCAATTATAATTACTGTTTTAGTAATTACCATATTCTGTTTATTTAATTTAGCTGGTGGCATGTTTGATGATGGTGAAAAGACACGCTTTACAGTTTATGAATTAATGTTTGGTGGCTATTATGGTAGCACAAAAGTAGAAATGCTAGGTGTAAGTGCTGTTGGTGTTTTAGTTACAATCTTATTAATCTTAGGTGCTTTAATTTCTTGGTTTGATTTTAAATATGACAAATTTGTTGTTGCTTCAATTTTCTGCATTTCAACAATTTTAATAATGCTATTACCTATTGGTTCTAATAAAACTGAAGTTGGTAAGAATTTAATTTCTGTAATTGAAGCAAATGGTGATAAGCAAATGACTATTTTAGTTGGTCCTTATCTAACTGCATCATTTACATTAATAATTTCTTGTTTTGCACTTTTCAAAACAAAGTTCAATTCATTAATCAAAATCAGTAAATAAATTGACATTAAAGAGAATATTAAATATTCTCTTTTTTTGTTCTTTTTTGGGCTCTTTTTCATTGTAATTTAATACTTTATTTGTTAAAATAAAGTAAGAGTTTTTTTATTTAAGTTGGGAGGCCCAAAAATGGATTTTTTTGATATGGTGCCAGATAACTTTTTCTCTTTGTTATCAAGCAAGAATAGAAGATTATATTTATCATCTATTCTTCAAACATTCCAAGTATATGAAACTGGTTCAATTTTAGGTATCGACAAAAGAATTTGCGTTGACCATTTGATTTATTATTATGAAATGAACCCTTATTTATACACTAATGAGGATGAAGAGGATGAGGAAGCTGATCCGAAAACTAAAAAAGATTTAGCAAACTACGTTTTAAGAAGAATGGAAGAATGTGGTTGGATATATGTGGATGTAACAAATGATTATGAGGAAGTATTAAATTTCTCAGATTCAGCTATAACAATTTGTGAAGCTTTACTTAGAGCTTACCCTCAACTTGAATATGCTGATGATTATCCTGAAGACTTTGTTAATCCAAATGAATATCAAGGCTACATTTACAATATATATTCACTTTTAAGCCAAAAGGAAAATGTTGATTATGCTTTAACATTCTCGCTTGTTTATTCAACAACTAAGCAGCTTATTAGAGCGATAAGAAGGCTAGATGCTAGAATGAAAGAATATATTCAATCTGTTATTGAAAATTCTGAAATTAAGGATTTAATGGATCGTTTAATGATGTATAAGGTTGATATATATGATTCAAGCTATGTAAGATTAAAGGTATCTGATAACGTTGATAGATATCGTTTATCAATCATTACAAGATTAAGAGAAATTGCAGATGATGAAGCTGCAGTTAAGGCTATTGCGAATAACTATTTAGCTGTTTCTAAAACCTATGATGATGCTTTAAGAAAAGCATCCAAAAATATTGATGAGGTAATTGATGCCTTTAACGCAATAGAAGAATTTGTATTTGAAATTGATAACAAGAATAGAAATTACATTAATTCAACAATTGGTAAGGTAAAGTTCTTATTAAGTGAAGAGGATAATGTAGTAGGAAAATTAAATACGATTTTAAAATTTGTTAAGAATCAAGCAAAGAAAAATAAAACCGATAAGGCTTTAAGAATAGTTGAAGGCTTATATGATTTAAGAGAACAAAAGGTTTTATCACAGGATTCTTTATATACACCAAGAGGTGGATATCAAAGAAATTATAACCAAATGCTTGATGATGCTGGTATAGAATTTGAGATGACTCCTGAATTCTTAGAGCAATTCAAAACATCATATAATGAAGAACAAATTGAAAAATTTATGGATTTCTATATGAGAGATGGAATAATGCAAGCATCATCACTTGTTGAATATGATTCAGCAGATGATTTAATTTTAAATGTTGTATATAGTGTTATCCTTGCGGTAGATAGAGGATATAAGGTAGAAATTTTAGATGATACAGTAAATCATCATAAATATATTTTTAAAGATTTTATAATTAGAAAGGGAGAAAAATAAGATGTTAGACGCTTTAGAAAAGATGACCGTAACTCAACAAAATCAATTCAAAGATGCAGCAAACAAGCTTCTAGCTTCTACATTCTTATCTCGTGATAAAAAAGATAATAAGGAAAGCTATTATTTCTTAATGAGCTATAAGGAGCTTTTCGATGAATTCTTTGGTATTTTAGGATATGAAATAGAGCTTGATATTCAATCAGGTTCTGTAATGCTTACTGGAGCTACAGCCTCAAATACATTAAAGTTAAAAAGAGATGAAACTTTAGTTTTATTAATTTTAAGACTTTTATATCATGAAAAAATGAAGGAAGCATCATTAAATGATAATATCGTTTGTGAGGTTTCTGATATTCATGAAAAATATGATTATCTAGAAATAAAGAAAAAATTAAATAAAACTGATTTAGTATCTTCATTAAGATTATTTAGAAGATATAACCTAATCGAGGTTACAGGAGATTTATCTACATCATCATGTAAGGTAGTTATCCTTCCTACAATTTTAATGGCTATTAAATCAGAAGATATTACTGAGGTTTATAACACAGTAAATAAAATAACTGCTCAAGAGGAGGATAATCAATAATGAAAAAGCTTGTAAAAGTAAGATTAATTAATTGGCACTATCTTTCAAATGAAACAGTTGAAATAAAAGGTAATACTTTACTTACAGGACCTAACGCATCAGGCAAGTCAACAATTATGGATGCTATCACATTTGTTTTAACAGCCGGTGATACAGCATTCAACCTTGCCGCAAATGAAAAAGGTAAAAGAGACCTTAAGGGTTATGTAAAATGTAAGCTAGGTATGGATGATAGAGAATATTTAAGAAATGGTGATGTTTCTGGTCATGTAGCTTTAGAGTTTTATGATGAGAAGACTGAATCATCTTTTACAGTAGGTGCTGTAATTGATGCTTATGGTGATTTAACACCTGTTAAGACTATTTTTTATCGTAGCTTTGATAAGATTTCTGATGATATGTTCTTTGATGAATCTAAAAAGATTTATGGAACAGTTGAATTTAGAAAGCATAATAGCTTATTTGAATATTTCTTAACTAAAAAGGAAGCTAAAAAAGGATTTAGAAATGCCTTTGGTTCAATCAATGAGGATTTCTATAGATTAATTCCTAAGGCTTTAGCATTTAAGCCAATTGCTGATGTTAAGGATTTCATTTATCAAAACATTCTAGAAGAAAAAGAAATCGATGTTACAGCTATTAAAGATTCTATTAGATCTTATAAGGAATTAGAAAATACCTTAAAGGTTATTCAATCTAAGATAACTGATTTAAAGGATATCGAAGGTACATATAAAGAAATTAAAGAAATTGAAGATTCTAAGGACTACATTGAATATTTAATGCATTTATTTGATGTAGAGGAATTAAGAAGAGAAATTAATCAAGCAAAATCTAGAATTGAAAAAGAAGAAACAATGAAAGCTTCTAAAGAACAAGAACTTGCTGACTTAGATGGTGAGCTTGTTACTTTAAAGGAACGTTCTAGAGAATTATATGATATCTTATCTAATAATGATCAATTCAAGGCTGAAGAGCATATTAATAATGAAATTTTAAAGGCTCAAGCTAATATCACTTCTTTAGAAGCTAACCAAAATAATTTCTTAAAGCGTTCAGCTTCATTTAAAGATATTTTAGCTGAAATTAGAAAGATTAGTGATGAAAAGCTTTATAAGGATGCAGCTAATATTAATTTAACTGCAATTAATCCTTCAAGCGTTGAAGAAGCTAAAACAAGATTAATTGATTTCCAATCAAGACTTCAACAATTAAAGAATAAGGAAAACCAAGAGCTTGGTAGCTTAAATGTTGATAAGAGACGTCATGTTGAAGAAATTCAAGAAATTTCAAGACAATTAAGAACATTAAATGATAATAGAATGAACTTCCCTCAAGCATTAATTCAGCTACAAGCTGAAATTGCTGAAGGCTTAAGAAGAATTTATAATTATGAAATTAATGTTCATATCCTTGCAGAGCTTTGTGAAATCAAGGATCCTGAATGGGTAGATGCAATTGAAGTATTCTTAGGTAATAGAAGATTTAACTTAATCGTTGAACCTAGATATTATGATCAAGCAGCTTCAATTTATGCAAGAATTAAAAATAGATTCCAAGGCTTATGGGGTATTGGTTTAGTCAATACTAAGCGTATTGGTCAATTTAAGAGATTTGATAATAATTCACTTGCTTCAATTATTGAATGTGAAAATGAGGATGCTAGATGCTTCATTAATTATTCATGTGGTAATGTAATAATGTGTGATGATGTTAAGGATATGGAAAATTATTCAACATCTATTACAAAGGATTTATTAATTTATAGAGGATTTACTCTATCAAGCTTAAATCCTAATATTCAAAAGCCATTTATGGGTAAGAATGCAGCTAACCAAGCTAAAGAAATTTGGAATAAGAAGGCTGCTGAAGCTAAGGAAGCATTCGTTGAAATCGATGAAAGAATTTCTAATTTAGAGCGTGAATTAGGCTTAATTGAAAGAATTGATGTTAGACCTTTACTAGATGACTTAGATAAGGCTTTAGCTTTACAAAAGGAAAAGGGTACATTAAAAGACTTAAATGCTATGGCATTACGTCAAAAGAATATTACTCCATCAGAATTACAAAATGATTATGATAATATTCAAGATGAAATCGCATCAATTGATAAGAAGAAAATGGACTTCTCAATGGAAATTGGTGGATTCTCAATGCGTATTCAATCATTAAATGATGAGGTATTAATGAAGAATGCTCAATTAGATAATCTATCTAAGGCATTAAAGGAATTAGCACATGGTTCAGTTGTTATTGAACAACAAGCTAAGGATGAATATGATAGAATCTTAAGAGAATCTAATTTCAATACCGCACTTGCTGATTATCAAGAGCGTTATAAAGCCTTTGATGGTTCTTATAAGACATTAGTTGAATCTTTACAAAACAAGCAATTCAATTATGTAAATAAATATAATTCTAACCTAGCAGCTGGTTTAAGCGAAGTTGAAAAGTTCTTAAAGGAATTAAATAAGCTTGAAAAGAGTGAATTAATTTCTTATGAACAAAAGGTTAGATCAGCAAGAGAAGCAGCTGAAGTTGTATTTAAGGAGGATTTCATTGCTAAGCTAAGAAATAATATTCAAACAGCTGAACAAGAAATCGGTAAGATTAATGAAACTCTATCTAACATTACATTCGGTAATGATAGATATGAATTCATTTTCCCTAGATCTTCAGAATATGCTCAATTCTATGAAATGGTTACATCAGAATTAGTTGATTTAAATCAAGGATTATTTACTTATGATTTCCAAACTAAATATGATGAACAAATCAGAGAATTATTTGAATCACTTTCAGTAGATGAATTAAATTCTAATGGAGCAATTAATAAATTTACTGATTACCGTACATATATGGATTATGATATTAGAATCACTAATAGAAATGGTGAAACTATGACATATTCAAAAGTATTTAAAGAAAAATCCGGTGGTGAAACTCAGGTTCCATTCTATGTTGCGATTATCGCATCATTTGTTAGAGTTTACACTAAAAATAGCTTTGGTGGTGGAGATCCTATCGGTCTTGTAATGTTTGACGAAGTATTTGATAAGATGGATGGTAACAGAATGAGAGCAATGATGAACTTCATTAATTCTATGCCACTTCAAATTATCATTGCCTGCCCTCCACAAAGAATGGATATTTTAAGAGAATATGCTCAAACAACTTTAATTATGGTTCGTCAAGGAACTAAAGCACACGTATTACCATTTACTACAAAGGATGGTGAAGAATAATGGGTTTATTCGGAAGAAAAAAGGATGATTTAAAGGAATTTGAGGATTTTGCATCAAATAATAAGGCAACAGGCTCTGCTGCTGAAAGAATTGTTATGGAACAGCTTATAGATGATGAAGCAAAGCTTTTATCACTTGCTGATCAATTAAAGGATGGTCATCCATTAATTGTAGATTTTTCAAAAATCAAAACTGATGCTGCCTTAAATAAATCATTAGCCTTCCTATCAGGTGTTGCATACGCACTTGATGGAAAAATTGTTACATTAAATGAAACAATTTTTGTCTTTGCTAAAAAGACTGATTTTATAGATGGTACATTACAGGAATTTATTGATCAAATTCCAAGATAAAATAAAATGCGGGAGTAATCCCGCATTTAAAATCTATAGGTGATATTTTATGAGTTTTTCACAATGCTTAATGTGTAAATATGTTTTTGGAAGAAGCTGTAAATTAAAAAATTCAATAATAGAAGATGATATTTATAATAATAAAATTAAGTGTGAATCATTTAGTTCAATAGAAAATGAAAACATAGATTGTGATGATAAATGCTGTGATGAATCAAAGCGCTTTCAAGAAAACACAAAAAATCACGAAAAAATGGCTTAAAATCTAGAAAAACGCTTGATTTAAGCACATTTAATTTGTATAATAAAATTGTCTTAAAAATTTTCATTACGGAGGAAAAAAAAGTGAATACAATTAACAAATTAGACTTAGTTGCTGCAGTAGCTGATAAGGCTGAATTAGAAAAGAAGGAAGCTTCTAAAGCTGTTGACGCTTTATTAGATGCTATTACTGAAGCTTTAAAAGAAGGAAATAAAGTTGTTATTTCTGGATTTGGTCAATTCGAAGTTAAGGAAAGAGCAGCAAGAGAAGGTGTAAACCCTGCAACTGGTGCTAAAATTACTATTCCTGCAACAAAGGTACCTGGCTTTAAGGCTGGTAAGGGCTTAAAAGATTCTGTTAAGTAATAATATAGAATTGGTTGAGTTTTAAATAAAAGGGATGTTGGAGCCTAATTGGAAAATTAGGCTCTAATTTTATCTATTTTAAAGAGGTTATTTATGGACGCATTTGATAGCATATATTCAAATAATATAAAGAATTTAAAAGAATATTTGGAAAAAGGCGATGTTAATATTACAAATGAAAGAGGTATGAGCTTACTTCATTCAGCTATTGTTTTTAATAACATTGAAGCCTTTAATCTTCTACTAGAAAATTTTATAGACATTAATATTAAGGATAATCATGGTGATACACCAGCTCATTATTGCGTTATTAATAATCGTTTAGGTTTTATTAAAACATTAATAAAAAGAGGCGCTGATTTAACTATTAAGAATAATGATGGTCAATCAGTTTTGTATAAAGCATGTTCATTAGGTAGAGAAAATATGGTTTCTTTATTCTTAGAAAATCAAAAATTTGATTTATATCAACAGGATAATAAAGAAGAAACTATTTTTATGGCCTTAGTAAGAAGTAGAAATTTAGATTTATTAAATCAAGTTAAGGCTGATGAAACTATCGTTAATACTGCTAATTATTTTGGAGATACTCCCCTACATATTGCATGTAAGGCAGGAGATGTTTCTATTATTGATTATTTAATTAAGCATAAGGCATTTGTTAATGCTAAAAATTCAACAGGTGAAACTCCTCTTTTTTATGCTGTACAGGTTCAAGATAGAGATGTTATTCAAGCTTTATTAAAGGCTGGAGCTGTACTAGACTGTAAATCTACTTTTGGTGAATCTATTTATAATTTAGTACCAACTTATGATTTATTGAATTACATTAACGAAAAATCAGAACAATATAAGAATTATTTATATTATGCTAATTTTCCACTTCATTACGCAATTGTAATTGAAAATCTTGAGATGGTAAAAAAATATTGTAATATTAGAAACATCGAAAGAAAGGATAATTTCGGTTATACACCACTAGAATTAGCTAATTTAATTAAAAACGATAGAATTTTACGTGTCTTAAAGGAAAATATTTAGTTTTTGATTGATTTTTTAGTTAA
>JAFXUP010000029.1 GCA_017524905.1 Acholeplasmatales bacterium
GCACCACCATATTGCATACCCATAGCTTGTGCTAAGGTAATATAACATTTATCTGTTAAGGGTGTGATACACATTCTTTCTTTAGCTCCTAAAAATTCATAACCATATTCGAAAGCAACATCTGTAATGTTAATTAAACAGGTTCTAATATCTTTTGTACTTGTTTTATGAACATACCAATATACACGAGTTTGTTTTAACCAATCATAATCATTGACTGTGACAATTTGACGAACCATTTCTTTATCTGAAATGAAATATTTGTAAATATCTAAATTATGGACATGGATAATGATAAGAGCTTCAAGTTTTACAACATCTAATTTATTTTTGTTATCAGCACGACACATTTCAGTTAAGACACCTAAAATTGTTTGGAAATCTCTCATTGATGGATCAATTTCACCAGCAACTAATTTCTTTTTATATGAATCTCCTTTTTCAAATGATGTTCTAACAATAAATTCTTCTAATCTTTTAGTACCGAAAAGTTGTAAACCAAAGATAACAACTTGACAAATGAATTTTTCAACAAAAGCTTTAAAAGCATCTCTATTATTATCATCTAAAGGTTGATCATAGAAATTTTTAACATCATAATAAGCTAACTCGAATAAATCTCTAAGAGAATATTTCATACTAGCCACTAAATCACATAACCATATTCTTCAATTTTACCATCACATTTAACAGCATGTGCAGACATGTCAACTTCTTGTTTATCTTGTGGAGCTTGTTCACTTTTAATTTGTCTAATTTTAATGATAGATTTCTTATCAGCATCAGCGAATTCAATATCATTAATAGCATCGAAAATAATATTAAGATTTGATTTAATATTTGATGGATCACTTCTCTTTGATAAAATATCTAATAAGACACCATTAGATACGAAATAGAAACGAGGGAATTGTCCTCTTTTACCTTCTAAGTAAATATCTAATTTTTGTTGACATTCTTTTAATGTTCTATCAATATCAGTAAGATTTGGAGTTAATTCATTACTTTCACAAAGTGAGAAAACATTTTTAGTTGGATATGCTTTATCCATCATAATTTTAACTCATAATTTATGACAATTTTCAAAGTTATTAGTTGTACCTGGTAATTCTTTTCTAAAATCACCACCAATGAAAAATGATTGAAGTGAATTCCATAATTGTTGTACACCTAACCATAATTCTAAAGTATTATTTATTGTTTGGAATGCTGTTTCTTTTTGTTTAATTCTTCCATTTAATTCTGGTGTCAAATTTCTACTTTGTGATTTAAATCCTGAAATTTTACCTGAATGTTCTTCAACAGTTGGTTTAATTTCTAATGTTGTGACTGTATCTAAAAGTTGTAAATCTTTAATTGTTTTATGAGGTTTGAATTTGAAAACTTTAGTTTTCCATTCTTCATCAATTTCCTTAAATTGAGCATCTATTTTATTTTGATTGTTACTGTATCTTCTATATCTCCTTTGAAATCATCAATATTATTATCAAACAAGATTTTTAATGGGAATGGACCTCCATCTTGTTTAATTGTTGCTAATTCTTTAATTGATGTTTTTTCTGCTAAATCTCTCAAATGATGTTCTTCAAAATAGAAAGTAAGTAAATCGAAAGTTTCAACAATAATTTTTAATTTAGTAATTTCATTTTTTAATTTTTCATATTCTGGTGTAGTTGTCAAAGCTTTATTAACTTTAAATTGTTTAGATGTA
>JAFXUP010000030.1 GCA_017524905.1 Acholeplasmatales bacterium
TTAAAAGTTGCTTCATCCTTTGCTCTAGCCATTAATAGCTTTTCAGCACCGAACATTTCAGGAACCTCACCTAATACAGTTGAAGCATCATTTAATGATAAGAAATCAGAAAATCTACCTAATAATGGGTTAGCAGTAATACCTGACATACCATCAGAACCACCGCACTTTAAACCAATTCTTAAAACAGAAAGTGGTTTTGTTACTCTCTTATCATCCTTCATATTATCATATAATTCTTTTAAAAGCTTAACGCCTTCTTCAACTTCATCTTCAACATCTTGAGCTACTAAGAATCTAGTTCTAGATTTATCATAATCTCCTAATGTCTTTTCAAATACTGAAGGAATATTTTCTTCACAGCCTAAGCCTAATACTAAAACACCACCAGCATTTGGATGCTTAACCATATCTTGTAATAATTTTCTTGTTAAAGATAGGTCATCACCCATTTGTGAGCAACCAAATGGATGAGTAAATGTATATACACCATCAATTTTTGATGTGTCATATTTAGCTTTAAATTTTTCAACAATGTCATGAGCCATACCAGATACACATCCAACAGTTTGGACAATCCAAAGCTCATTTCTAATACCATATTCTCCATTAGAACGTTCATAAACATCAACAGTTCTATCAGATTTATATCCTAATACTTCTGGATAATTAGGCTTATATTCATAAGAAATAACATCATCAAGATTAGTAGCTACATTATGAGTATGAACCCACATACCAGGAACGATATTAGATTTTGCATGACCAATAGGGTTACCATATTTAATAATATCTTCGCCCTCTTTTATTTCCTTTAAAGCAACCTTATGTGCTTGAGGAATATCCTCTAATAAAGTTACGCCTTCTACGACCTCACCTTTTGTATGAGGACGTAGACAAACTGCAACATTATCAATAGGATTTATTACAATGTAATCTTTCATAAAATCACCTATTGTTTTATATTTTTTTAAAACTACTTAACGATTTCAGCGATTGCTTCTCTCATTGGCTTATTTAAAATAGCAACTAATGACTTAGTTACATATTCAGTAACACCAGCGAATGTATTTAAATCAACACCCCAGTGATCCTTTAAACCTAATACTGTCTTAACGATTTGTTCTTCGTTAATCTTCTTAGCATCATATTTAGCCCATAAGTCCTTTAATAAGTCAAGGAAAGGAGTATTAGTATCTTGTAATGCGATAGGAGCATTATTATCACAAGGTCTAACACCTCTATAGAATGCCATTAAAGCAGCTAAGCTGAATAATGCATGCTTTGGAAGATTATTTAAATTTTGGATATTTTGAAGTACTGTAGGTAATACTCTTTCTTTATACTTAGTTGAAGAGTTTAATGCAATACTCATTAATAAATGGTGAACATATGGATTCATATATCTTTCTAATACTGAATTAGAATATGCTTCCATTTGATCTCTTGGAATATCAATTGTAGGAATAACTTCATCAAAGATAAATTCCTTAACAAATTTTCCTAAAACTGGATCTTCAATAGTTTCTTTAACAGCATCAATACCAGCTAAATAAGAAACTGGAACTAAAGTTGTATGAGAACCATTTAAGATTTTTACCTTTCTTTGCTTATAAGGTACGATTGATTCAACGAATAATACATTTAATCCTGCCTTTTCAGTAGGTAAAGCTTGCTTTAATGCTGCTAAGTTCTTAGCTGCAACTGCCTTATCTTCAACTGTTTGAGCATCAATGCACCATAAGTGGAAAATTTCACCAACTACCATATTTTGATCTTGGTAGCCTAATTGTTGTTGGAATTCAACTGCGTTATCTCTTGGATAGCCTGGAACGATTCTATCAACTAATGTATTATAGAATTTATTTTCAGTTTCTAACCAATTAATAAATGCTTTATCCATCTTATTATGGTTAGCTAATTTAACTAATACTTCTTTTAAAGTAGCACCATTGTGATCAATTAATTCACATGGAATGATGAATAAGCCTTTCTTATTTGTTTTATATCTTCTTTCTAAGAATGCTAATAGCTTACCAGGGTAGCTATTAGGAGTTACTGTTAAATCTGTGTCATTTGGATCAAAAGCAATACCAGCTTCTGTTGTGTTAGAAATAACAAATTGTAAATCCTCAGATTCAGCATACTTTAAATACTTTTCATAATCTAAATAAGGGTTTAATGTATCTTGAATACATTTAATAACCTCACTTTGTCTTACAGCCTTACCATCTTGTAAGCCTTGTAAGTATAGTGTGTATAAGCCATCAGCTTCGCCTAATTCTTTTACACGACCAAATTCCTTAATAGGTTGAACTACTGCAACACCAGCATTGAAATCTGTTGCCTTATTAACAGAGTTAATAATCCAATCAACGAATGCACGAAGGAAATTTCCTTCACCAAATTGTAAAACCTTAACAGGCTTGTTTTCTTTTTTAACAACTTCGTTAATCTTAGGTAAATTTTGAATATCCATATTATAACCTCCAAAATGCGCATTAATTTTTTTACGCAATATTCTTTATTATTCTACCATTTTATATATAGATAGTCAATAAATGCACCCCGTTAAAACAAACAAAAATGAGCTATTAATCTAGCCCATCTTAAAATATATTTTAAATTCTTTTATTTATGATATGTTTCGTTGTTATTTATTTTGAATGCTCGATAGATTTGTTCAAGTAAAATCACCTGCATTAATTGATGAGGAAAAGTCATCTTAGAAAAGCATAGATGATAATCCATTTCCTTTAATAATTCATCACCTAATCCAAGGGATCCACCAATCACAAAAACAATATGAGAATTACTATATGAATAAATATCTAACATTTTTTGTGCAAGTTCAGGGCTTGAAAGCATACGTCCTTTTAAATTTAAAGCAATTTTATAGCTATTTGAAGGAAGTTTTTTTAATAGCTTTAAAGCTTCTTTATTTTTAACCATTTCAATCTCTTTAAATGAAGCATTATCCTTAATAGGCTCATCATCAACATTTATAAATTCAATTTCAGAATATTTAGATATTCTTTTAGAATATTCTAAAATTGCATCTTTTAAATATTTTTCTTTAATGTTTCCAACGCTCATAATAGTTATTTTCATATCTCATAATCCTCTGATTTATAGTCATGTAAAACAACAAATTTTATGCCTTCTGTGCTTATTCCATATTCATTAAAAACAGTCTTTCTTGTAAGCTCAACAATTTCGCTTAAATTACATTCATTTGAAATATGAGCATGCATTACAAGCTTAGTTTTATCCCCCATAATTTTAACTAAAGTTGCCATTGAATCCTGATTAGATAAATGGCCATGATCAGATAAAATTCTTTGCTTTAGATAATACGGTCTAGAAGATGACATAAGCATTTCAGGGTCATGATTTGATTCTAAAATATAACAATCTAAATTTAATAAATAAGGTATAACCTTTTGATGAACATAACCTGTATCTGTTAAAAGGCCAAGTCTTTTTTCATCAGCCTCTAAAACATATCCAACACACTCTGCTGCATCATGAAAAGCAGCAATTGGTTTAATCTTTAAATCAAGGTAATTAATTTCTTCATAATCAAAATTATCCAACCTATTTAATAATACAATCATACCATCATCAAATCTATTTTTTAACAGGTTAAAAGATGCTTGTTTATTCTCATTTTCCTTAAGTAAAGCATAGTATGTTCCTCTAGACATAAAAGTCTTAATATTTGCGTATTTTAGTAAGGAAACTAACGATTTTACGTGGTCAGAGTGCTCATGAGTTATCAATAAAACATCGATATCATTTAAAGTTAAATCGTATTCTAAAAGGTTCTCATCAATCTGTTTTTTTGTAATTCCTGCATCTATTAAAATATTTAAATTTTTTGTTCTAATTAGCTCACAATTTCCACTTGAGCCAGAAGAAAAAACACTAATTTTCATATCTATTCACCAACACGAAAGATTATACCATAATAATTAATCAAATAAAATAAAAATATATTTAACCATTTTTTTATAAAATCCAAATTCAAAAAAGGTCATACAAAATAACCAAATTAGGGCAATAATAAGCCCTTATTATAATATAATTATAATACAAATTGCTAAATTTTATTGCTTTTTAAGTCTATTAATGGTATGATATTACTTGCTATGATTATTTAAAGAAAAGGAGTAAATTATTAATGAAAAATAGTAAAACGCTACGTAGATTAATGTCCGTCGCATTATCTAGCGCGTTATTAATATCGCTAGCATCTTGTTCATCTAAGGATACTGGTTTTGGTAATCTAGATAAAGATGCAACTTATCTAACAAACGGAAATTATAGCATTTCTAAGGGAGACGTTTGGAACGAACTTCAATGGAGTGCTTCTAGCGAGTTAGAATCTCAAACTAATGTTGTAGTTTTAAAGAACTACATCAATAAGATTGAAGCTGCGGTTAAAAATAATTACGACGGTTTATCAGATAGTGAAAAAGCACTATTTGGAGAAAATGAATATCCTGCATTCGTTGGTTCATGCAATCAAAGATTAATGGATTATGTAATTCAAGATATCTTCAATTTCACATATGATACAGAAGATTACTGGGATGAATATGATAATCTTGAGGATGCTGATTTAAAGAGCTTAACTTTAAAGTATATCGACGAAATGTATATGACATATCGTTATGAATTAACTTATGACGAAATTGTTAATGCATGTAATGCAAAAAACAGAGACTTCTTCTTAAAGATTGCTAAGGATAATTCTCAAGTTTATTATGTTAAATATGCAAATGAATTATTAGCTGAAGCAAAATTAACTGAAGAAGCTAATGAAGCAGATAGCAACGATACAAATTCTGATGATAATAAGATTGGTGCTTACACTAAATCAGATTACATTTCAGAATTCAAAAAGAAATATTTAGCAGATTATGATGTTAATTTAGTTCTTCTTCGTTTTTCTGATTCAAGCGAATTTGATGATACATTAAGAGCATTTGGTTTAAAGGTATCAAGCAGCAAAATTTATTTTGTAGGTAATGAAATCGAAACTGGTTCAATGACTTACAATGAATATTGTGATTATTATGATGACTTAACAACTACTCAAGTTAGAAAATGCCGTAATGTAAGTGAAAACTCACCTTTAGCTATCTTAGGATTATATATTGAAATGTATAATTACATCTATGGTGGTTATAGACAATCATTACCTTCTGCACTACCACAAAGCGATACAGCAATTTCTAGTGCTAAAGAAGTTACAGAATTAAATGATCTAAGAAAATTAACTGAGTATGTTTTAGAAAATTTCTCTGATACTGAATACGATGAAACAGTTGAATTATTAAAGAATAGTGAAGCAACAGCTTACACTAAGGATGAATTAACTGATATTTCTTCTACATTCCAAACTTATGTATATGATACATTAGACTTAAATGGCATAAATTATTCTACATCTTCTCAATCTGCAAATAGTTCATATTATATTGCTTATAAGTTTAATGAAACTGAGCATGATGAAACATTTGAAGATTTCACTGATGATGACATTATTGAATATGTAACAGATGCTGAACATAAAGATATTTATACTGCATTACGTTATAACCTAATTAGAGGAAGCATTACATCTACTAAGATGGATACTTACTTATCTGATGAAGTTAAA
>JAFXUP010000031.1 GCA_017524905.1 Acholeplasmatales bacterium
CTTTATTGGTGTTTTCCGTAGAAAAACACTTGTATTAGATAATGTATTATTATATAATAAATTCATATTTGGTTTGAAGGAGAAGATGGTTATGTTTCATAGTACAAGAGGTAAAAAATTAGTTAGTTCAGAAGAGGCTATTTTAAATGGTTTAGCAGATGATGGTGGCTTATATGTAATTGATAAGCTTTTTGATATTGATTATCATGATTTATTAAATGATGATTATAAAACAATGGCTGCAAAAATTTTAAATAAGTTCTTTCCTGAATTTGAATATAAGGATGTTTTAAAAGAAATAAGTGAGGCTTATAGCTCATTTGATACGGATAAGGTAGTTCTATTAAAAAAATGTGATAATGCATATTTTTTAGAATTATTCCATGGACCTACATTAGCCTTTAAGGATTTAGCATTAGTTGTACTTCCAAGATTAATGAAGCTTTCTAAAGAAAAACTAGGATATAAGAAAAATATTACTATTTTAACTGCAACATCAGGAGATACTGGTGGAGCTGCCTTAAATGGTTTTAAGGACATTGATGGTATTTCAATTGTTGTTTTATATCCAAATGGTGGTGTATCACCTGTACAGGAAGCTCAAATGTCATCATTTAGATCAAAAAATGCTAAGGTATTAGCTATTACTGGTAATTTTGATGATTGTCAAAGCTTAGTTAAAAAATTCTTTAATGAGCATAAGGAATTAAGCTTATCTTCAGCAAATTCAATTAATATTGCTAGACTTGCCCCTCAGGTTGTTTATTATTTTTATAGCTATATAGAATTAGTAAGAAAAGGTGAAATAAAGGATGGCGAATTAATTAATTTTGATGTTCCAACAGGTAATTTCGGTAATATATTTGCAGGCTTTTATGCTAAAGCCTTAGGCTTACCTATTAATAATTTAATCTGTGCATCTAATAAGAATTCAGTTTTAACAGACTTTTTCTTAAATGGTATTTATGATAAAAATAGACCATTCTTTAAAACAAATTCACCTTCTATGGATATTTTAATTTCTTCTAATTTAGAAAGATTAATTTATTATGGAACAAAAGAAGATGAAATAAAAACTAAAGAATTAATGGAAAGCTTAATCAAAAATGGTAAATATAATTTTAAGAATCCATTTAATTATTTTAAAGCATATTCAACTGATGAGGCTTTAACATTAAAGGTTATTAAAGAAACATACGATAAATATAATTATTTAATCGATCCACATACAGCTGTTGCTTATAGTGCATATTTAAAATATAAAAATGATAATTTAGATAATTTAAAGACTATTGTTGTTTCAACAGCATCTCCATATAAATTTGCTAATTCAGTTTTAGAAGCTTTCAATATTAATGTAAGTGAAGAGGATGCTATAAATGCTTTAAGCAATAAATTTAATCTTCCTATTCCAAAGGTATTAAATTATCCTAAGGTAATAAGAGAATGTGTTGATTTAAATAAGGCAGAAGATTATATTGTGGATGTGATAAAATGCTTTTAGTTAAGGTTAACGCAACAAGTGCGAATGTATGTGTAGGATTTGATGTTTTAGGTCTTGCTTTAGATTTAAATAATAAATTTTATTTTAAAAGAACAAAGAAGTTTTCTTTTAAAGGCTTTGAAAAGCAATTTTGTTATCCTAATTCAAATATGGTTTATAAAGCATATAAAAAGGTTTTTGAATATTTAGGTAAGGAATTAATTCCTGTTGAAATAACATTTAAGGGTGATATTCCTGTATCTAGAGGATTAGGCTCATCATCATCTTTAATTGTTGGTGGATTAATGGGAGCTAATGCTATTTTAAAAAATCCATTAAGCATTGATGAAATTTATAATTTAGCATGTGAAATGGAAGGACATCCTGATAATGTAGCTCCTGCAGTATATGGTGGTTTAATAGCATCTTATAAAACTCTAAATGGCTATAAGCCAATTCATTATCATGTTTCTAAGGATTTAAAATTTATTGTAATTATTCCACCTTTTAAATTATCAACTAAAGAAGCAAGAAAGGCTTTACCAAAAAGCTTACCTTATTCTGATATAGTTAATAATTTATCTAGAATAGTTAATATTCCTTATGCATTTAAAACAGGTGATGTAGCTTTATTAAAGGAATTATTTAATGATAAGCTACATGAACCATATAGAGGAAAATTAATTAAGGATTATGAAAATATTAAGGATGCATTAAAGGATTTAGAATGTGCATTTGCGATATCTGGTTCTGGTTCTACAATGATTGCTATAACAAAAGATGTTGAACCAGTACTAAATGCGATTGAGAGATTTGGTTATGAAACAAAGGTGTTAAAAATTGGTGGAAAAGCCAAGATTGAAGGAGAAATATAAATGAGTGACGATTATTATGTAATACATAAGAAGGTATTACCTGATTATTTTGAAAAGGTAATATTAATTAAGGAAGCAATTTCTAAAGGCTCTAATATTAGTGATGCTTGTAAGGAAATTGGCCTTTCTAGATCTACTTTTTATAAATATAAGGATTATGTTAATAGACCATCAATGAAGGTTGGTAAGCATGTAATCCTATCTTTTAAGGTATATGATGAACCAGGTGCTTTATCTAATATTTTAAATGAAGTTGCATCTAAGGGCGCTAATGTTTTAGCAATTAACCAAGAGGTACCTATTAATAGTGTAGCCTTTGTTACACTAACTGTTTCTATGGTTGATTTAGACTTAGCCATTGCTGATTTTATTAATGATTTAAAAACAGTTAAAAATGTGCTTGATGTAATGCTTATTGCAGTAGAATAGTTTACTTTACAGGACTTTTTTGTTATAATACTTTTAACAAACGGAGGAATTAATGATGAATGTTTTTGAGAAAGTAAAAGAAATTATCGTTTCTGAATTAAATGTAGAAGCAGATAAAATCACTTTAGAAACTAGCATTAAAGATGACTTAGGTGCTGATTCAATCGATGCTGTACAAATTGTTATGGCATTAGAAGATGAATTTGGAATTGAAATTGACACTGAGAATGTAGAAGAAATCACAGTTGTTAAAAACCTAGTTGCATATATTGAAAATAAGCTTAATTAGTTAAAATGACTGCTTTCGTGGCAGTCTTTTTTCTAGGTGAAAGGAGGTTTTGTTATGGATTATAGTTTTTTTGTTGAAAAATGGAAGAAAGAAAAATGCTTTAAAATTGAATCTGATAAAATAAAGGAAAAATACTATATCTATACAGAATTTCCTATGGCTAATCAATATGGATTTCAAAACATTAATCTTAAAGGTATAGTTACAAGCGATATTTATTCTAGATTTTATAGAATGAATGATAAAAATGTCTTTTTTCCTTTAGGATTTCATACATTATCTAAATCAAGCTTTGTTGAAACAAAAAAGCTATCATCATATCTAAATGATGATTTAGCTAATGTTATGAAGGACCAATTAGAAAGATTAGGAATTGGTATTAATGAAAATAAGCTTATTGATTTAAGACATAATGAATATCTAGCAAGCCTTCAACAGGCTTTTATTGATTTATATAATAAAGGTTATATTGAATATAAAAATAGATATGTTTATTATGATAAAACGAATGAAAAAATTTATGATAATCTAACAATTAAAAATAAAAAATTACCGGTAATTGATTACCGTTGTTTTGTTTTGAAAATTAATAATTTAAAGGATAAAATAATTGATAATATTAATTTAATTGATACAAAAGAAGAAATAAAAGAACAATTAATTAGTTATTTAGGACCTAAAAGAATAATGGAGATTGATTTTTTAACTTCTAATGCATCAACTATTCATTTAGAATTAAGAAATCCAGAATATATGGCTGGAATAAGCTTTATATTTATTAATCCTGAAAAAACAGAAATAACTAATTATTTAGATTCAGCATATTATAGCGATGTATTTAATTATTTAGATGGTGATGATCGATTATTTGCCTTTTCAGGCGTTTATGCTACAAACCCATTAACAGGAAAGGATATTCCTCTTTTTATTTCAACAATGTATGATGAAGCATTTTATATAGGAAATCCATCACTTGATGAGGAGGATATGGCTTTAGCTTTAGAAAATAGCATTGAAACTCCTATAATTATTGAAAATGGTCATTTGATTAATTCTGATTTTTTGGATGGATTAACTTTTGATGAGGCAAATGATAAGATATTTGAGGCATTTTTAGATGCTGAAATTTGCAAGTGCCATACAATTTATACAAATGATGAAATTAATTTATCATCAATTGATAATTTTGGACCATTATTTCCTTTCTTAGAGGATAAGGATACTAAAAAAATTAAATCATTAGAAGGCCATTTACCTTATGCCTTTTCAGATAAATTAAGACCAACATTAGTTGATAATGTAGATATTGTTGGTGATACAATGAATGGTACTATCAATAATTTATTTACTGAAGGAATGATACCTATTTTATCTATTTTATATGATTCAATAGGTTCAATTGTGTCTATTTTTTCAAATGAGGCATTAGACCAATACTATGATTTTGGCTCAATTAAATATTCTATTGTTTCTAAAAACAATTTATTAGAAACTATTTTTATGCCTATTGTTTTATCAACTATAATCAATAATGAAATTGATGGAGATCCTATTAGAATAGAAAAGATTGATATTTATAGTGATTTAGTTGATAAGAACTTAGAATTAATTAAGAGAAGTAATAATAATTTAATTGATTTTGATTCATTACTTAATACATATGGTCCTGAAGCCTTAAGATATTTTTTAATTAAGGATTCTAAATTAGATGAAGATTTAATTGTAGATGAGGATAAAATTAAAGAAATTTCATTGAAATTAAATAAATTAGAAAAATTCTTAAGAAAAAAAGGTGAAGGATCATCTAAGATGGATTATTTAGTATTTAATTTAATTAAGGATGCATCAAGAGCTTTAAATAATAAAAATATCAATAAATATATTGATATGATTGATGAATTTATTGATACTTATTTTAATGATGTTGAGTTTTCTGATAAGGAATGCTTAGCATTTATTAAGCTTATTAGTCCAATCTTACCTTTTATGGCAGAAGATATCTATATTGAAAGATTTAATGGTAAGTATTCTATATTAAATGAGGCATGGCCAGAATAGCGTTTTTATTTAATACTTTAAGTATTAAAAAAATATATTAATTGTGTTATAATAAATCGTAAGTTTTTTTAAAATTTAAGGAGAAATTAGAATATGGTTATATCAATCGGCTGTGATCACTCAGCATTAGAATTAAAAAACGAAGTGATCAATCATTTAAAGGGTAGAGGCTTTGAAGTAATTGATGAGGGAACTTTCACAAAGGAATCTTGTGATTATACAGACTTTGGATATAAGGTTGCAAAAGATGTTCAATCAAAAAAGGCAGATAAGGGTATAGTTATCTGTTACACTGGTATTGGTATGTCTATTATTGCTAATAAAGTAAAAGGTATTCGTTGTGCACTTGTTGGTTCTAAGGATGCAGCACAATTAACAAGAGAACACAATGATACTAATGTATTGGCTTTATCTGCTAAATATACAGGCTATGCTTTAGCAAAAGAAATAGTTGATGTATGGTTAGATACTGATTTTTCTAATAATGAGCGTCATTTAAGACGTATAAATAAAATAACTAAATATGAGGAGATGGAATAAATTGAGTGTTACTATTTTAAATCATTCGCTTATTAAGCATAAGTTAACAATCATTAGAAAGACTGAAACTAAAACGAAGGATTTCTATCAAAATGTTAATGAAATTGCTGGATTAATGGCATATGAGATAACAAGAGATTTTCCTTTAAAGGAAGTAGAAATCGAAACTCCAATTTGCAAATCAGTTCAATATGAGCTTGCTCAAGATGTAGTAATTGTTCCTATTTTAAGAGCTGGTTTAGGTATGGTTGATGGAATTCGTTCAATGATACCTACAGCAAAGATTGGCTTTGTTGGCTTATATAGAGATGAAAAGACTTTAGAGCCACATGAATATTATGCTAAATTTCCAGACACAATTACTGATTCTATTGTACTTGTTGTAGACCCTATGCTAGCAACAGGTGGTTCAGCATCAGCTGCAATTTCTTTATTAAAGAAAAGAGGCTGCAAGGATATTAGATATGTTGGATTAGTTGCTGCACCTCAAGGAGTAAAACGTCTACAAAAGGATCATCCAGATGTTCCTATTTATTTAGCAGCTCAAGATGAAAAGCTAAATGAGGTTGGATATATTGTACCTGGTTTAGGTGATTGTGGAGATAGATTATTTGGTACTAGATAATGAAAAAGGCCACTAAATTTGCTACATTCTATCGGATGGCAACTCAAGGTATATTAACAATGCTAATGCTTATGGGTGCTGGATTTGGAATTGGTTATTTAATTGATAAGAATTCCTTTTGGCCACCTGTTTTAGCAGCAGTTGGTGTTATTATTGGTCTTATGATTTTTATCTCATATTTATTATATTTAAGTAAAGGAGAAGATAATAAGAATGGAAAACAAAGCTAATTTATTAGCTGTTCCTATTACTCTTGTTCTTGTTGCAACAGGAACAATTATACTCGCAGTATTAAAATTTGGTTGGGTATATTTTCTAATAGGTGCACTAGTAGGGCTTATGAACCATGGACTTATGCTTAAGCAAAGCTATAGGATTACTCGTTACGCTGAGCTTGATCCTGAAGGTAAAACCTTAAATCCTAAAAAGACAGCTTTGATTTGGTATTTATTAAGGGTTTTAGTATTCGTTGCAGTTTTTGTTGCTTTAGTATTTAAAGCTGACATTGCTAACGATAAAATGGGTATTTGGTATGTTGTTTTAGCACTTGCTGGATATCTATTAACTAGAATTGTTTTTATTATCTTTCTTATCATTGGAAGAAAGAAGGTGGATAAGGAATGATTCTAAGCTTTGTACTTAAAAAGCCTTTAATATCAACATTGATTATTGTTGGAGTTTTAACATTAGTATTCTTTATAATGAGCTTTTTCATTAAGAAGGTTGATCCTATGAAAAAGACACCATTATGGTTAATTCCATTTATAATGATTATAGAAATTGTTAACAATTTCGTAAAGGATACTATTGGTAAAAGGTGGAAATCTTATTCACCATGGTTTTTAACGCTAGTAATATTTATATTTTTTGCCAATACATCGGCAGTTTATTTGCTAGATAACCCAACAGGCTATTTAGTAATCACATTTACACTTGCAATGTGTTCATTTGTTGTAATTCAAGCAACAGGTATTGTTTCATTAGGCATTGGAGGATATCTTCATAGCTTCATTGAACCAAATCCAGTAATGCTTCCAATGAACATTATAAGTGAAATATCATTGCCAATATCTTTATGCTTAAGATTATTTGGTAATGTTGTATCTGGTACAGTAATATCAATTTTGATTAAGAAATCATTTGGTTGGTTTTCATTACCAGTTATGCCATTTATAAATGTGCTATTTGATATAGCATTCAGTATTATTCAAGTGGCAGTATTTGTAATATTATCAATAATCTTTACATCACAAAAGATTAAAGATGAAGAAAAAATATATTCTAAGGATTAAAAAGGAGAAAAAATATTATGGATTTTATGACAATTTTAACAAATGTATTATCATTTTTAGCAAATGCTTCAGTTGGTGATGGCTTAAAGGCTATCGGTGCTGGTATTGCAGTATTCACAGGTTTCGGTGCCGCTATTGGTGAAGGTAATGTTGCTGCACACGCAGTTGATGCTATTGCTCGTCAACCTGAAAAGGCTGGTTATATCAGACTTACAATGCTTATTGGTCAAGCCGTTTCTGAAACAACTGGTTTATACGGTTTCATTATTGCAATTTTATTATTATTCATGTAAGAAAGGAAATTACCAGGTTGGTAATTTAGGAAAAAATAGATGATATTAAGTATAAACGATGCTATTGATGAAATAGTATCTACTGTAACAGATGCCTTAGGTCCTTTAGCTAATCTAACTACAGCAACAGCTGCTGATTGGTTAGGATATTTAGCAGAGATCGGTATTCAACTTGTATCAACTATTATTCTATTTTTAGCAGTAAGATTTTTCTTATGGAAGCCAATAACAAAAATCTTAGAAGAGCGTAGAGATGCAATTGATAAGGAATTAACTGAAGCGCAAGCTGCTAAGGAAAATTCTATTCAAATTGAACAAGAATTATTGACTGAAAGAGAAAAGGCTAAGGCTGAAATTAAAGCATTAATTTCTAAAGCTGAGCATGATGCAAATATTCAAAGAGAAGCTATTATTAATGATGCTAAGGCTGAAGCTAAAAGAAGACTTGATAATCTTGAAAATGAATTAATTCAAGAAAAAGCTAATATGGAAGCTGATATCAAAAAAGAAATTGTTGATATTGCCTTCGAAGCTGCTGAAAAAATTGTTGCCAAAGAAATTGATAGAGAAAAATATATGGACTTTATCAATGACTTCTTAGAGGAGGCAAAATAGTGGTTGAGAATGAATACGCAAAGGCTTTATATGAAATAGCTCAAGAAAACAAAAAAGAAGAGCAATATAGAGATTATTTTAGAATATTAATGACTCTTTATTTTGAAGATGAGGATTTCAAGAAATTATTAAATTCACCTTTTATTGATAAGGATGAAAAGAAAACATTTTTAAAGAATACCTTTGGTAAGGTATTTGATGAGGATTTCCTTAATTTCTTATATGTTGTTATTGATCATAATAGAGCATATAAGCTTGTAGATATTAAGGATGAATATAAAAAGCTTGTCTTAAATTTTTCTGGTATAGTAAGAATTTATGTTAAAAGCGCAAGGGAGCTATCTTTAAAGGAATTGAAAGATATTGAAATTTCTTTAAAGGATAGATATCCAGGTAAAAAATTAGAATTAAGAAATGAAGTTGATGAGGCTTTAATTGGAGGAATTAGAATTACAGCAAATGATGAATCAATTGATTTATCATTAAAGAGTTCCTTAGAAAAGCTAAAATCAGCTTTATAGAAAGGTAATTATTATGGCGAATATTAATTTATCTGAAATTTCAAGCATAATTAAAGAACAAATAAAAGCTTATAAAGATGATATTCACACAGAAAACATTGGCCGTGTTGTTCAAGTTGGCGATGGTATTGCTTTAATACATGGCTTAAATAAGGCTATGGCATCTGAGCTTTTAATTTTCCCTAATGATGTATATGGTATGGTACAAAACCTAGAAGAGGATTGTGTTGGTGCTATTTTATTAGGTGAAAGTTCTAAGATTAAAGAAGGAGACATTGTAAAATGCTCAGGAAGAATCTTGGAAGTTCCAGTTGGTGAAGAATTTATTGGCCGTGTTGTTGATTCATTAGGTCATCCAATTGATGGCTTAGGAGCAATTAATGCTAAAAACTATCGTCCTATTGAAGTTAAGGCAACAGGTGTTATGGATAGAAAAAGTGTTGATACACCACTTCAAACAGGTATTAAGGTTCTTGATGCTCTAGTTCCAATTGGAAGAGGACAAAGAGAATTAATCATTGGTGATAGACAAACAGGTAAAACATCTATTGCCGTTGATACAATTTTAAATCAAAAGGATACAGGTGTTATTTGTATTTATGTAGCAATTGGTCAAAAGGAATCAACTGTTTCATCTGTATATGAAACATTAAAGGAAAATGGCGCAATGAAATATTCAATCATTGTTTCAGCTTCAGCTTCTAAGCCAGCTCCAATGCTATATTTAGCACCATATTCAGGTGTTTCAATGGCTGAATATTTTATGTATCAAGGAAAAGATGTATTAATTGTTTATGACGATTTATCTAAGCATGCTGTTGCTTATAGAGAAATGTCACTTCTTTTACATCGTCCACCAGGAAGAGAAGCTTATCCAGGAGATGTATTCTATCTACATTCAAGATTACTTGAACGTGCTGCTAAGCTTAATGATAAATTAGGTGGAGGTTCTATTACAGCCTTACCTATTATTGAAACACAAGCTGGTGATATCTCAGCTTATATTCCAACAAATGTAATTTCAATTACTGATGGTCAAATCTTCTTACAAAGTGATTATTTCTATAAAGGTATTAGACCTGCCATTAACGCTGGTTTATCAGTATCACGTGTTGGTGGTGCTGCCCAAACTAAGGCTGTTAAAAAGGTATCTGGTACTTTAAGACTAGATTTAGCATCTTATCATGAACTTGAATCATTTACTCAATTTGGTTCTGATCTAGATTCATCTACTAAAGCAAGACTTGAACGTGGTAAGAGAACTCAAGAAATTTTAAAGCAGGATTTACATAAGACATTAAAGATGGAAGAAGAAGCAATTATTCTATATTGCTTAACTCATTCATTCTTAGATGATGTAGCTGTTGAGGATTTAGCTAAATTTGAAGAATCTTTATATCTTGATTTAAGAACTAATGAAGAAGGTATTCACTTAGCTGAATATATTAAGACAACTAAGCAATTACCTGATCAAGAAAAATTAGATAAATATATTACTGAATTCAAAAAAAGAGTAATTTAAGGAGGGATTTTTATGGCTAACTCTCTACGTGAGGTTAAGGTAAGAATCTCTTCTACAGAAAGCACAGCCCAAATTACTAAGGCTATGTATATGGTAAGTCAATCAAAGGTAAAAAAAGCTGAAAAGAATTATAAATCTTACCAAGATTTTATGAAAAGAATTTCATCAACTGTTTCTAATATTGTTAAGAAAGCAAGTGATGAATATCCACATCCTTTATTAGTCCAAAGAGATGTTAAAAAAACAGCTTATTTGATAATTACTTCTGATAGAGGACTTGCTGGTGCTTATAATTCTGGTTTATTTAAAGAATTTAAGCAATATATTGCGAACAATCATAAATCAAATGATGAATTTATGGTTACAAGTATTGGTAAAAAAGGCTTTAGCTTTATTGTAAAAGAAAAATATAATACAATCCAAAAGGATCCAACATTAGTTAGAGATGATGTTATGTTTATTGATATTGAACCTCTAGCTAGAAGTATTATTGATTCTTACTTAAATAAAGAAATAGATAAGCTTGTTATTGTTTATAATCATTATATAAACAGTATTAGCCAAGAGATAAGATTTGATACTTTATTACCTATAGGAAGCATTGAAGGTGAGGAATCATCAATAGATTATGCTTATGAAACAGGTATAGAAAAAACATTAAATCTTATATTACCTATGTATATACAAGATATAATTTATGGAATTATTTTAGATGCTAAAACATCAGAGCATTCTGCAAGACAAAATTCTATGAAAAATGCTACTGATAATGCTGATGAAGTAATTGCAAAGCTTCAGCTTTTATACAATAGAGCCCGTCAAAATGTTATTACAACAGAGCTTATTGATATTATAGGTGGAGCTAACGCTATTGGAGGTGAAAAATAGTGGCACAATTCGGTTATGTTGTAGAGGTTAAGGGACCAGTTGTTGATGTTGCCTTTGATGATGGGGCACTTCCAGCAATTAATGATTGCTTAACTATCACAGTAGCAAAAGAAGAAAATAATGGTTTTGCTATAAACTTAGCTTTAGAAGTTGCACTACATATTGGAAATAGAAAGGTTCGCTGTATCGCGATGGATTCTACCGATGGTTTATCTAGAGGTATGAAGGTTTTAGCTACAGGAGGACCAATTTCAGTACCAGTTGGTAATGAAACTTTAGGAAGAGTATTTAACGTATTGGGTAATCCTATTGATGGTAAAGAAGAGGTTAAGGCAAAAAGAATGCCTATCCATAGAGAAGCACCATCATTAGATGATTTATCTACTAATGTTGAAATATTAGAAACAGGTATTAAGGTTGTTGACTTACTTGCCCCTTATATTAAGGGTGGTAAAATCGGTTTATTCGGTGGTGCCGGTGTAGGTAAAACAGTTTTAATTCAAGAATTAATTCATAACGTTGCTCAAGAGCATGGTGGTATTTCTGTATTCGCCGGTGTAGGAGAACGTACAAGAGAAGGTAATGACTTATATCAAGAAATGAATGCATCAGGAGTTATTTCAAAAACTGCCATGGTGTTCGGTCAAATGAATGAGCCACCTGGAGCTCGTATGAGAGTTGCATTAACAGGTTTAACAATGGCTGAATATTTCAGAGATGAAGAGCATCAAGATGTATTATTATTTATTGATAATATCTTCCGTTTCACACAAGCAGGTTCAGAAGTATCAGCCTTATTAGGCCGTATGCCATCTGCCGTTGGTTACCAACCAACACTTGCAACTGAAATGGGTAAATTACAAGAAAGAATCACATCAACAAAGGATGGTTCTATTACATCAATTCAAGCAATTTATGTTCCTGCTGATGACTATACAGACCCAGCTCCTGCAACAACATTTACACACTTAGATGCAACAACAAACCTTTCAAGAAAATTAACAGAAGAAGGTATTTATCCTGCCGTTGATCCACTTGCATCAACATCTCGTGCTTTAACACCATCAATTGTTGGTCAAGAGCACTATGATGTAGCAAGAAGAGTTCAACAAATTATTCAAAGATATAATGAATTATTAGATATCATTGCTATTTTAGGTATGGATGAGCTTTCTGAAGAGGATAAGCTTGTTGTTACACGTGCAAGAAGAATAAGATTATTCTTATCACAAAATATGTTTATTGGTGGTCAATTTACTGGTGTTCCTGGTGCATATGTTCCAGTTAAAGAAACAATTAGAGGCTTTAAAGAAATTCTAGAAGGAAAGCATGACGATTTACCAGAAGAAGCATTCCGCTTAGTTGGTACAATTGATGATGCTATCAAGAAAGCTGAGACATTAAAGTAATGAAGATTGTTGTTTCTACACACCAAGGAACTTTATATAACGAAGAAATTGATTATTTTACAGTTCATAAATCTGATGGCGATTTTGGTGTAATGGAAAATCACATCCCAGTTATAGCTGTAATGGATGAAGGCTATGTAAAAATTGTTAGAGGAAATGATGAATATTTTATTGTTATAATAAATGGTATTTTAGATTTCCATGATAATCTTGCTACTATCTTAGTTCAAGAAGCTCACATTGGCCGTGATGCTGAATCAGCTAAAGAGCATTTACTTTCTGTTAGAAAAGAACGTCTTGAAAAGAACAGAAAAGAATCTGTTGATTTAACACAAAAAGAAAAAGAATTAAGAGAAAATATAGCTAAAACAAAAGCTGGAAGCTTATAAAAATAAAAAATGCTAGATTAAAGTGAACCCCATAAGTTGGACCAAGTAAAATTGGAAAGACTTATGGTGTTTTTATTATGAAGTTAAAATTAGAAGATAAATTAGTAATAATAGATTTGTACAAAAAAGGATGGAGTGTTCCAGATATTTGTAAAAAATATGGTATTTCTCATACAGTGATTGAATATATCGAAAGGCAATATCGAGAA